>NZ_RZQT01000006.1:27500-104955 GCF_003998485.1 Mesorhizobium sp. M7A.F.Ca.CA.001.04.2.1 | reverse complement strand
GTGATGCCGCGCCCTGCACCTGCCGTGGAAAGCGTTTCGCCGCTGCCGCGTGCGATCGTCATGCCATCTATCGAAGGCATGGACATGCTGCGCAAGCCCGAAGCCCCGCCGGAGCGGCCGCCAGCCTCGCGCGGCGGGCCGATCTTCTGGATCGCCGGCATCGGCGCTGCCTTGGCCGCCTTCTGGGTTTCCGGCGGGCACGCGCTGGTGCGCCAGGTGCCGTTCCTGTCCAGCGCGCAAGCGTCGGCGCTCAGCATTTCGGGCGTCACGTCACGCGTCGATGCTTCCGGACCGAACCCTGCGCTGTTCGTCGATGGCGAGGCCGCCAATGACGGCGCCAAACCGGCGCAGCTGCCGCCGCTTGAAATCCGGGTGACCGGCAATGACGGGCACATCACCCGCTATACGTTGGGGACATCCGGCCGTTCGCTGGCCTCTGGCGAAAGATTCGGCTTTGCCAGCCGGCTCGACGTGCCTAGAAACGGTGTAAGAACTGTATCGGTCACCTTCGCCGAATAGCGTGTGCTGATATTCAGGTGAGACTGGCCGCAAACGGCGGTTTCCTGCGCTTCCGGTGCTCACGTACTTCAGTACGCTCCGCTCCGGTTCTCGGAAACCACCGTTTTCGACTCAGCCTGACCTGAATCTCAACACATGCTGGGCGTGAACGCGTTTAGGCAAGAAAATCAGCGGGGCGAAAAATGCCAATTGTACGCGGCAAGGACATCGAAGTCCTGTTTTCTGCATCGGCGATCGCGCGGCGCAATCTCGAACTCGCCAAGGAGATTGCCGGACACGACTACCATGACCTCCTGGTGATCTCGGTGCTGAAGGGGTCGTTCATCTTCGCCGCAGATCTCATCCGCGCCATGCACGATGTCGGCCTGTCGCCGGAGGTCGAATTCATCTTCATCTCCAGCTATGGCGCCGGCACCAGCAGCGGCGAGGTGAGGGTGCTGCGCGACATCGACAATGAGGTCGCTGGCCGGGACGTGCTGCTGATCGACGACATTCTCGAATCGGGCAAGACGCTGACCTTCACCCGGGAGCTGATGCTGTCGCGGGGCGCCAAGAGCTGTTCGATCGCCGTGCTGCTCGACAAGCGCATGCGCCGCCAGACCGAACTCAATGCCGATTATGTCGGCTTCGACTGCCCCGACTATTTCGTCGTCGGCTACGGCATGGATGTAGCCCATGCCTTTCGCGAGTTGCCCTTTGTCGGTGTCGTCAAAGGGGATGCCTGAGCGGCATCAAAAAGGTTTGCTGATCCTCAGCGCTTTCAGGAAAAGTCAACTTTTGGCGGCCAAATATGCCGGCCATGGCAAAGCTTCTGATCGTCGAGGACGATGAGTCCGTCCGCACCCTGGCCGCCCGCGCGCTTGAACGCGCCGGGCACACAATCGATATCGCGGCGGATGGCGCGCAGGGGCTTGCGCTGATCCAGGCCGCGCGTGGCGGCTATGATCTCGTCGTCTCCGATATCCGCATGCCGGAGATGGACGGCATCGAGATGGCGATAGCGGCGGCAGCATTGTTTCCCGCCATCAAGATCGTGCTGATGACCGGCTATGCCGACCAGCGCGAGCGCGCCGAGGAATTGAACGGCATCATCCTCGATGTCGTGCAGAAGCCCTTCACGCTGGCTGAAATCCGCTCGCGTGTCGAACGGGCGCTGATCTGCTTCGCCTGATCAGGCTGGGTCGGCAGCAGCGAGCACAGGTGGAGTACTCTTGCGCCGTTCGGTGCTGAGCGCCAGCAGGCCGGCGCCGATGATCAAGGCGGCACCGATCACGGTCGTCGACCGCGGCACCTCGGCGAAGAACAGGAAACCCCACAGCGGCGACCACAGGATGCCGGTATATTCGAAGGTGGCAACGCGGTTGGCCGGCGCCATCCGGTAAGCCTGCGACAGCAGGATCATGCCGGCGGAGGCGACGAAGCCGCAGGCGGCCATCTTGAGAAAATCCGGCAGCGTCGGCCAAAGCCATGGCCGTACCAGGAATTCCAGGCTGGGGTGGACGGCGTGGGTTATGCCGGCAAGGTGAAACGCGCCGGCAACCACGGCGGCGCCAACCAGATAGGCGCCGTTCTGATAGAAGGCCATCACGGTGGACGATTCGGTGTCGCCGATCTTGCGGGCCATCAGCTGCGAAAAACCATAGAGCGCCGCCGAGCCCAGCGACAGCAGCGCTGCCCAGTCGAACAGCCCTGCGCCGGGGCGCAGCATCACGAGGACGCCGAACAAGCCGATCAGCACGGTTGCCAGTGTCTGCCAGGAGACGCGCTCGCCAAGGTAGGGCCCGGCCAGCACCATGATGAACAGCGGCGCCATGAAATAAAGCGCCACCGCATCGGCAAGCGGCAAGGCGGCGATGGCCAGGTAGTACATCGTATAGGAGGTGAACTGGATGAAGGCGCGCACCGTCAGCATGCCGAATCGCTTCGACAGGATCGCCCGCAAGCCGACATCGGCATGCACCAGAACGATCAGGATCGGCAGAGCGACGATCGAGCGGATCGCCATCACCTCGGTCACTGGATAACCGCTCGACACGGCTTTGACGAGCGGATCCTGCAGCGAAAAGACCAGCACGCCGAGGCACAGGCTCAGGATGCCGCCCACCATCCGATTTTGCATCTGCATCCAGGCTCCTGCGCGTACGATCCGAAGCTGCCGCCTGCGGGGTAAAAAGAACCCGCCACCGTTTCGGGCAGCGGGCACGAGTGAGGACTCTTGATTGGTCCGCGGCTGATTTCGCAGCCGCATATCCAATGGGTGAGGCGACTATCATCCGCCGTTTGACATGTTGCAAACGAATTGGAATGATGCCAGCAATCAAATTCTCTTATGACGGATTTCATGCGGCCGACCCTCGACAGCGACCTCCTGCGCACCTTCGTGGCGATTGCCGAGACCGGCAATTTCACCAAGGCGGCGGAGCAGGCCGGCCGCACCCAATCCGCGGTGTCGATGCAGATGAAGAAGCTCGAAGATCTGATCGGCGCCAGCCTGTTCGAGCGCGGTTCGCGCGGCGTCGCGTTGACGCGGCGCGGCGGCGAACTCATCGTCAACGCCCGCCGCATCGTCTCGCTGCTCGACGAGACGTCGGCATCGATGGCGGCAGCGCCGCTTGGCGGGCCGGTGCGCATCGGCATTCCGGAGGAATATGGCCACGCCATCCTGTCGCGCGCGCTCGGCGCTTTCTCGAAGCGTCATACGCAGGTCGAGGTCACCGTGCGCTATGCCCATTCCGGGGCACAGATGGCGGCGCTCGCTGCCGGCGAGCTCGATCTGTGCGTGGTGTTCGAATGGCAGGATCCCGCCGGCGGCGAAGTGCTGATGCACGACCCGACCGTGTGGGTGACATCGTCGCTGCATCACATGCATGAGGAACAGCCGGTGCCGATCGCGCTCTACAACCGGGCCGGCTGGTGCAAGGACTTCGCCATCAAGTCGTTGGAGCAGCGCGATCTTGCCTATCGTGTCGCCTATACCAGCGACACCACCGGCGGCCTCAAGCTCGCCGTCACCTCCGGACTGGCGATCGCGCCGATCTCGCGCAGCAACATTCCGGACGGCTGTCGTGAACTGACCACGGCGGACGGATTCGGCGCCATCGATTCCTCGAACGTGGTGATGCACCGCAACCCGAACGCGTCAGGCGAGGCGATCGACGGCATGCAGGATGCGATCCGCGAAGCCTTCGTCAACAGGCTCAGTCAGCCGGCGGCATCCTCGTAGAAATGCAGCCTGTTGCCGAACGGATCGGCGACCGATACTTCGCGGGTCTTCCAAGGCGTCTCTTCCACGCCTGGCCTGGCGAAGCGGTAGTTCTTGCCGATCAGCTCGCCATGAAGAGCCGTGATGTCCTCGACCTCGATGCGCACGGCGATGCCGGGTGCACCGTCGCCATGATGTTCGCTGAGATGCAGGACGCAGCCGTCGCGGCCGATCGCCATGTAGAGCGGCGCCTCGTCGGCGAAGCGATGTTCCCACTGCACCTTGAAGTCGAGGAAGCCGACATAGAATTCACGCGCCTTGGCAATGTCGAAGATGCGCAGGATGGGTGTGACGGCGCCAAGTCTGGGCATGGTGGTGCAACCGTGCGAGAGGGTTTTCAGGTGGGATGGACGGGGGCGGCGATCCCCTTGTTTTTTCGCAATTCCGGACGGAAAACCGCTTCACACATTTCCTGGAATTGCTCTATTTCAGCTCGAGCAGCCGTTCCAGATAGCTGCGTTCGATGTCAGGGCTGAGCGCATTGCCGAGCCGCTTGCGGATCGCTTCCAGAATCTGGCGGGCGCGCTGGACGTCGATCTCGTCGGGCACCTTCACCGAATCGCCGAAATCGGGACCCTGGCTGGCGCGCGGCCGGCCGAGCGGATCGCGATCGGCGTTCTGCTGGCGGCCGCCTTCCTCGCCGCCACCCTGGTCGCCCTGCATGGCCTGCATCTGCTTCATCATGTCCTTGGCGCCCTTGCGCAGCGCTTCCAGCGCCCGGCCCTGATGGCCGACGGCCGCATCGCCTTCGCCCTCGCCGAGTGCCTGTTCGGCATTGCCCATGGACTTGCCGGCCTCGCCAAATCCTTCATTGGGCTCCATACCCATGCCTTCAAGGCCCTTCTTCAGCTGTTCGAGGTCGCTCTGCAACTGGCCCTGACCCTGCTGCAGCTGTTTCAGCGCATCGGCGAATTCCTGGGGCGTCATCGGCTTTTGCCGGGCTAGCGGATCGCGGTCTTCGCCGACGCCGGGTCTGTCCTCATCCTGGCCGCCTTCGCCGAGCTGCTCGTCACGGTTCTGCCCGCGCTGGCGCTCGCCGCGCTGCATCTGATCCATGCGGAAGGTGTCGTTCATCATCTCCTGCTGACGGCGCAGGATCTCGCCCAGCTTGTCCATCTGCTGGCGCATCTCGCTGTCCTGCTGGCCGCCTTGCTGCTGACGGCCGGCCTGCAGATTGTTCATCATGTCCTGCAGTTGCGACAGCAATTGCTGGGCCTTGTCGCGATCACCGGACTTCGCCAGGTTCTCGATCTGGTCCATCATGCGATCGATGTCGCTCTGGCGCAGTTCCTGGCCATTCTGCTGCATCTGCGGGGCGTTGGGATTTTGCTTGGCGCGCTCCGCGAATTCCTGCAGGAACTGGTTCATCGCCTCGCGCAGTTCCTTCATCGCCTTTTCGATTTCAGCGTCGCTGGCGCCATTCTTGATGGCGTCCTGCAGCGCCTGTTGCGCCTGGCGCAGCCGCTTTTCGGCGGCCGAAAGATTGCCTTCCTCGATGCCGAGCGCGATTTCCCAGAGATAGGAGACCTCGCTGCGCAATTGATCGTCGCTGTCGGCCATCTTCAGCCGGGTGCGGGCGCTCATGATGGCGAGGTAGTGGGACATGTTGTCGAACGTGTCTTCCGGCCGCAGCGTGATGGCGTCCATCAGGTCGAGCACGCGCGGCTTGGCGTTGGCGTCGAGCGCCAGCAGGCGGCGCTGTTCGATCACGGCGCGTGCCAGCGGATTGGCGAAAGGCCGCTCCGGCATCAGCAGCGTCTTGGTTTCGCTCGATGCGGTGTGCCCGGCATCGTCGGTGGCGACCAGCGTCAGCTTGATGCCGCTGCCGGCCCAGACATGCTCGGTCAGGTCCTTCGAGGTCCTGGCGGCGTTCGACTTGCCGCCGCGGCGCGGCAGCGTCAGCGGCATTTCAGGTGCACCGTACAGTGGACGCGCATTCGGCGCCTGCGGATCGGCAAGCGCGAACACCGCCTTGGCGGTGGCGGCGCCATAGTCGTCGTCGATCTGGTAGTTGAGCTCGAAGGCGCCGTTGGCGGCGCGCTTGGGCTCGCCGACGAAGCGGATCTGCGGCGGCTTGTCCGGTACGACCGCGAAGGCCCAGCGGCCGAGCTGGTCCTCGCCCGACGTCAGCGTCAGCGTGCCGTCGCCGGTCAGCTTGCTGGTGAACTGGCGCACCTTGGACGGCGTAGCCGGGCTTGCAGCCGGCTTGGCGGCGGCCTGCGGCGCAGCCGGGTCGATGGCGCGGGAATTGCTATTCTTGTCGGCGTAGCCGAGCGTTTCCTCGCCTGAGCCGCCCGTCACGCGCAGCGAAACGTCACTGCCTTCGGGAACCGTAAAGGTCGGGATGGCCTGGTTGGCGTCGGCGGTCAGGAAGATCGGCGGCTTGCCGGTGTAGGACGGCGGCGTCACCCAGGCGTCGATGCGCGGCGGCACGATATCGCGCGCGCCATGGGCATTGAAGCCGTCGCTGATCCTGCCGCCCGTCGGCCCGAAGGAGAAGGCGAAGGCGGTAACGAGCAAAAGTGCCGCTACCGCGCGCAGGGCCCAAGGGTCGCGCTCCGGCACGCGCGTGCGCGGCAGGTCGGCGCCAACGTTGTCGAGCTTTCCGGCCATGCGCTTCTGGTGTTCGCGCCATAGCGCCTGCGAGAAGCTGCTTTCCCGGCCGCTTGGCCGGTCGGTCTGCACCAGCACCGGGCTGTGCAACAGTTGATTGGCTGCCTCGATGCGGCGGTCGATTTCGCCGGCGCCCGGCAGGCGGAAGAAACGCAGGGGATAAAGCGCGGCCAGTGCTGCTATGGCAAAGGCAGCGACCAGGCCGATGCGCGTCATATCCGGCAGCCGGGAGAATAGCCCGAGCCAGGAGATGCTGAGGAACAGGCTGGCAACGATGACCAGGGGAAGCAGCAACGGCCAGCCGCGCTCGACCACCATCGAGACCCGCGTGGCCAGCCTGCTCAAAGCCAGCCGCCCGGCGAGGCCGCGATCGCTGCTGAAGGTGGGTCGTTGCGTCATCGGCCCTTCCTTGAGCCTATGGCATCCCGAAACCGGGATGCGGCCCTATCCCTTTGAGCATGATCTGTTCCGAAAGGGATTCCATGTTTCGGGATCATGCTGTGGAGCGGGCAGATAGCCCGACGCCTCACGACTCAAAGAATACCAGCAAACACGGCAAAGGCGAGGCAGTTCGAAAAAACGTGAAATGGACCGTTATAGTTCCATCCTGCATACCCTTTAGAAGGCAGCAGGCCCTTTAGAAGGTAGCGGGGTCCGCATTCGCCCCGCAGACCAGCACGGCGAGCCGTTCGCCCTGCGCCGGCGCATAGCGGCCCGACAGGATCGCGGCAAAGGCGGCCGCACCTCCCGGCTCGGAGATGATGCGGGTTCGGTTCCACAGCGCCTTCTGCGCGGCGACGATGTCGTCGTCGCCGACCAGGATCGAGCGTTCGACATAGGCCTCGGCGATCGGGAACATCATTTCGCCGACGCGCTTTGGCGCCAGTGAATCGGCGGCGATGCCCTCGGCCGGCGCGTCGACGGGGTGCCCGGCCTCGAAGGCGCGATGCAGCGTCGGCGCTCCTTCCGGCTCGACGGCGATGATACGGATGCGGCCGGCGAACCAGGCAGCGATGCCGCCGATCAGGCCGCCGCCGCCGACAGCGACCAGCAGCGTGTCGATCCGAGGCAAATCGGCCTCGATTTCGAGCCCAAGCGTGCCCTGGCCGACCAACGTTTCCTCCTGGTTGAAGGCGTGAATCTGCAAGGCGCCGGTCTCCTCGGCGAACCGTTCGCTGGCGGCCAGCGCTTCGGCATAGCGGGCGCCGCCGACGATCAGCTCGGCGCCATAGGAGCGGATCCGTTCCAGCTTGGCCGCCGGGCTCACTTCGGGAACGAAGATGGTCGCCTTGTGGCCAAGCCGCATGGCGGCATAGGCGACGGCCGCGCCATGGTTGCCGCCCGATGCTGCGACGACACCGGCCTTTGGGACCGCACGCTCCAGCAGGTTGGTGAAGGCGCCGCGCGCCTTGAACGAGCCGGAATGCTGCAGGCATTCGAGCTTCAGGTCGACGGCCAGCGGCGGCCGATCGAAGTCGGCCATGTCGACGCGCAGCACCGGCGTGTGCCTGATATAGGGGCGGATGCGCGGTTCCATCGCGGCAATGCGCTCGCGTGTGACGGTGATGCCGTTCGTCATGATTGCTCCCTGTGACGGGTCGGTGTGTTTCCGGCGCTTCTATGCAAGCCAGTCGGGCACGGAATCCAGCCCGATCAGGTCGTCATAGGTCAGGCGTGGGCGCACGACGTGGAACCGGTCGCCGTCGACCAGCACTTCCGGAACCAGCAAGCGGGTGTTGTAGGTACCGGCCTGCACCGCGCCATAGGCGCCCGCGGTGGAGACGGCAATCAGGTCGCCGGCCTTCAGCCTGGGCAGATCGCGGTCCAGGCCGATATAATCGCCGGTCTCGCAGACCGGGCCGACGACGTCGACCATCATGCGCGGCGTGTCCGCCGGCGGCTGCACGACCGGACGGATATCGTGGAAGGCATCGTAGAGCGTCGGCCGGATGAGATCGTTCATGGCGGCGTCGACGACGAGGAAGTTCTTGGCGTCGCCTTCCTTTACGAAGATCACTTCCGAGACGAGGATACCGGCATTGCCTACGATCAGCCGGCCCGGCTCGAACATTACCTTCAGCCCGAGCTTGGTGACATGCTTCCTGACGATCTGGGCATAGGCATCGGGCAGCGGCGGCGGGTTGTTGTCGACGCGATAGGGGATGCCGAGGCCGCCGCCGAGGTCGATATGCTCGATGGCATGGCCGTCCGCCCGCAGCGCGCCGACCAGATCGACAAGCAGGGCGAAGGCGTCGTCGAAGGGCTGCAGCTCGGTGATCTGGCTGCCGATATGGGTGTCGATGCCGGTGATCCTGATGCCGGGAAGCGTTGCCGCGCGGGCATAGACCTGCCGCGCCCGCTGCCACGGGATGCCGAATTTGTTCTCGGCCTTGCCGGTGGAGATCTTCTTGTGGGTCCTGGCGTCGACATCGGGATTGATGCGCAGCGAGATCGGCGCCACCTTGCCAAGGGCAACGGCTCGCGCCGACAACAGCTCAAGTTCAGGCTCGGACTCGACGTTGAAGCAGAGAATGCCGGCGGCAAGGGCAAAGTCCATTTCGCGCGCAGTCTTGCCGACGCCCGAAAACAGGATCTTGCCGGCCGGAATGCCGGCGGCCAGCGCCCGGCGCAATTCACCTTCCGAAACCACGTCGGCGCCGGCGCCGAGCTTCGCCAGCGTCCGCAGGACGGCCTGGTTGGAATTGGCCTTCATGGCGTAGCAGACCAGCGTGTCGAGCCCGGCAAAGGACTGGGCAAACACCCGGTAGTGCCTGGTCAGGGTGGCCGTCGAGTAGCAGTAGAATGGCGTGCCGACCTGTGCGGCGATATCTGGTATCGCCACGTCCTCGGCATGGAGCACGCCGTCGCGGTAGTCGAAATGGTTCACGGGAGTGATTCCGGAAGTTGCGGCAAGATGAGATCGGGTTGGAAGGCCCCGCTCTCGTCGGCCTAGATCAGCGGGTCGAGGATGAACTTCTTGTCCTTGACCGGTTTTTCCGGCTCCGGCGGCACGGGCTGATGGGCCTTCGAGGCATCCTTGCGCGCCTGCACGGCCGCCTCATAGGGCGTGTCGAGACCGCCCCTCCTGCCGCAGGCCGAGACGGCCGCGATCGCCACCAGCAGCGTCAGCGTCACCAAAATCCTGCTTCCGGTCATCGATCCATCCGTCCGAAACGTTTGTCAGCCGCCGCTTTTAGCCGAGTTCTCGGCGCATTGCACCCCGAGATATTGCTCGTCGCAATATCTGGCGCAACGTCCGGATATTGCTGGTCGCATGTCCGGGATATTGCTGGCGCAACATCCGGCATTACGCTTTCGCCAGTCGCTTTTTCCAGGCGCGGATCTGCTTCCTCACTTCCGACGGCGCGGTGCCGCCGAAACTGGTGCGGCTCTTGACCGAGTTCTGCACCGCCAGCACTGAGAATATGTCGGCCGTGATGCCGGGATCGATCGACTGCAAATCCTCCAGCGAAAGCTTCTCCAGCCCCACCTTCTTGTCTTCGGCCAGCGCCACCGCCCGGCCGGTGACATGATGCGCCTCTCGGAACGGCAGGCCGAGCGTGCGCACCAGCCAGTCGGCAAGGTCGGTTGCTGTCGCGTGGCCGGAGCCGGCGGCCTTCTTCATCGCGGCTGCGTTGACCGTCATGTCCGAGACCATGCCGGTCATCGCCGCCAGCATCAGGTCGAGCGTCTCGGCGGCGTCGAATACCGATTCCTTATCTTCCTGCATGTCCTTGCCATAGGTCAAAGGCATGCCCTTCATCACCGTCAGCAGGCCGACCAGATGGCCGGTGACGCGGCCGGTCTTGCCGCGCACCAGTTCGGCGGCATCGGGATTCTTCTTCTGCGGCATGATCGACGAGCCGGTGGAAAACGAGTCCGACAGCCTGACGAAGCCGAATTGCGGCGTCGACCAGATGATGATCTCTTCGGCCAGCCGCGACAGATGCGTGGCGCAGATCGCGGCCATGGCAAGGAACTCGAGCGCGAAATCGCGATCCGAGACGCTGTCGAGCGAATTGCGCATCGGCTCGCGGAAGCCGAGCCCCTTGGCGGTCCGGTGGCGGTCGATCGGGAAGCTGGTGCCGGCAAGTGCGGCGGCACCGAGCGGGCTTTCGTCCATGCGTTCGATCGCATCCCGGACACGCGACAGGTCGCGCGAAAACATCTCGACATAGGCCATGCAGTGATGGCCGAAGGTCACCGGCTGGGCCGCCTGCATATGGGTGAAGCCCGGCATCACGGTCGCCGCATGCTCCTCGGCCCGCTCCAGCAACGCCTCAATCAACCCCTTCAACGCCTCGGCGACGCGAAAGCACTCGTCCTTGACCCAGAGCCGCAAATCGACCGCGACCTGGTCGTTGCGCGAGCGGGCGGTGTGCAGGCGGCCGGCCGCCGGGCCGATCAGATCGGCAAGGCGCGCCTCGATGTTCATGTGGATGTCTTCGAGCCGCGTCGAGAACTCGAAGCTGCCGGCCTCGATCTCTCTCAGGATCGTGTTCAGCCCGTCAGCGATTTTTTCTTGATCGGCCGCCGAAATAATGCCCGTTTGCGCCAGCATCTCGCTATGGGCGATCGAGCCTTTGATGTCCTGCGCATAGAGTTTGCGGTCGAAGGAGATAGACGCGTTGATCGCTTCCATGATGGCGGCCGGACCCGAGGCAAAACGTCCGCCCCACATCTGGTTGCTGGTTTTCTTGTCGCTCATGGCTATAACCCGTGCTTCGGAGCAGTTTTGAGAAATGGCAGACGGTAGTAGATTCTTCCCGGCCCCGCGCCTGATCCTCGCCGCCTTGGTGGCGGGCGCGCTGGCGGGCGCGGTCGCGGTATATGTCAGCGAGAGCCGGTCTGGCAACAATGCACCGGCACAAGCTGCCGTGGGTGAGAGCAAGGACGACGTGGCCTGCGCGGCCAAGAGCGACCGCGCCAAGAAGGTCGCGGCTTCGGCCATCGGTGAGGTCGCGGCACTTTTGCCCGCCGATCCGCCACAATCCCTGAAGAGCCTTGCCTTCAACGGTCCGGACGGCAAGCCGATGACGCTTGCCGATCATGCCGGCAAGACGGTGCTGCTCAATCTGTGGGCGACATGGTGCGCGCCGTGCCGTGCCGAAATGCCGGCGCTCGATGCGCTGCAGAAGGAAAAGGGCAGCGACGCCTTTCAAGTGATCGCCGTCAATGTCGATGCCGGCGACGATGTGAAGCCGAAGAAGTTCCTCAGCGATACCGGCGTCGCGACGCTTGGCTATTACCGGGATTCGACGATGGCGCTGTTCAACGACCTCAAGAAGCGCGGCCTGGCGCTAGGCCTTCCTGTCACCATGCTGGTCGACGGCGAGGGCTGCCTGATCGCCCATATGAACGGCCCGGCCGAATGGTCGGGGCCGGACGCCAGGCGGCTGGTCGAGACGGCACTCAAGCCCGAGAGCCTCTAGTCTAGCGTGTGGCTAGCGCAGGTGCCGGTGCGAAGGCCAGAACGCTTCTGTCGCGCAAGGTAGCGGGTTTGCTGCCGACAGCGGGTGCGACGACACCGGTCAGATCGCCGAATTCTTCGATGAGAGCTGGCCTGCCGATATAATAGCCCTGGCCGATCTCGCAGGCTTCGGCGTCCAGGAATTTCAGTTCGCCGAGCGTCTCGACCCCCTCCGCCAGAACCGGCAGGCCGAGACCGCGTCCAAGTCCCAGGACGGCGCGCACGATCGCCGCGACCTGGCCGTTCTTGTCGACCGACTTGATGAAGGAGCCATCGATCTTGATCTTGTCGAAGGGGAAGGCGCGGAGGTTGGAGAGCGAGGAATAGCCGGTTCCAAAATCGTCCATGGCCACGCGCACGCCCAGCGCCTTGACCTGCCGCAAGGTGGCCAGCGCCCGCGGCATGTCCTTGACAAGCGCCGTCTCGGTGATCTCAAGCTCGAGCCTGCCGGGCGCCAGGCCGGAATTCAGCAATGTTTCGTGGACCTTGCGGCTGAAATTCGTGTTGTGGAGCTGCACCGCCGAAACGTTGACGGCCACTGTCAGCGGATTTTCCCAGCGGGCGGCTTCCTCGCAGGCAGCCGTCAGCACCCATTCGCCAATCTGGCCAATGGCGCCGCTGTCTTCGGCCACCGGGATGAATATGGCCGGCGACACGTCGCCGCGCGTCGGATGCCGCCAGCGGACCAACGCTTCGAAGCCGACCATCTTTCCGCTGCTGATCTCTTTCTGCGGCTGGTAGACGAGATAGAACTCCTGGCGTGCGACCGCCTGGCGCAGTTCGTGCTCCATGACGCGCTTGTCGCGGGCCTCGGCCCCCATCGATGCTTCGAAATAACGGTAAGTGTCCTTGCCTTCGGTCTTGGCCCGGTAGAGTGCCGTATCGGCGTGGCTTATCAGGCTGGCCTGGTTTTCGGCATCCGACGGATACAGCGCAATGCCGATGCTTGCCGACACAAGGCCGCCGCCGACCGAGAGCCGGTTTTCCTCGCGCATGGCTGTCAGCACGGCGTTGGCGATACGGCCCGCCTCCAACGGGTCGGCCAGGTTCGGCGCGATGATGGCGAACTCATCGCCGCCCAGCCGCGCCACCATCTGCCCTGGAAGAAGGATACCGGTCGCGCACTGCGCAACCTTCTGCAGCATGGCGTCGCCTGCGCCGTGCCCATACAGGTCGTTGACCTCCTTGAACCGGTCGAGATCAAGCAGCAGAAGCGCAAGCTGGCCGCCTTTCCTGGTCCGGACCATCGTAGCGATTTCCGTCTCCAGCCGGCCGGAAAAGCTGCGGCGATTGGCCAGTCCGGTCAAGGGATCGAAATGGGCAAGCCGCAGGATCTCCTGTTCCGCCTTCTTGCGCTCGCGAATGTCGCGGACCGCGACCACGTTGTGCGGTTTGCCACAGTAGTCGATGCTCCTGGCGATCAGCTCGACAGGAATGCTCGTGCCATCGCGACCGCTCAATTCGGCCTCCTGCGGCTGTTCGCCGAAGCCCGACATATCGGATCCGAAGAGATCGCCAAGCTGCATTCCGTTCAGGGTCGCTGTTGCTATGCCCGTCAGTGCCGCAATGCTGTCATTGGCACTGATGATGCGGTTGCCGTCGCAGACGATCAGCCCCTCCACAGCGGCATTGGCCAGGCCGTGCATGCGGTCGACCTCGAGCTTCTGGCGACGGAAGCGCAAATCGATCCACAGCGCCGATGCCGACAGAACCAGGATCACCAGTGTGGCGGCGGCGGCCGCGAAAGCCTGCGAGGTCGGCTCGATCGTGTATTCGGATATGACGATCGAGGGATCGGGGAAGATCGAGACGGCACCCATACCGATGAAATGCAGGGTGCAGATCGCCAGCGTCAGCAGCACCGCGCCGCCGGATGTCGCCTTCAAGGAGGGGCGGCGCTGCACGACACGCAGCGCCAGCGCCGCGAGCGTTACGCCGGCCAGCAGGGAAACGGCGACAAGCAACAGGTTCCACTCGATACGGCCCTGAACCTCGAACGCCGCCATGCCGATGTAGTGCATGGCTGCGATACCGCCGCCCAGCACGGCGCCGCCGACGAGATGATAGTCGAACTCATCCCGCAAGGTGGCGATCCACATGCCGGCTGCCGTCAAAGTGACCGAAGCAGCGAGCGAAAGCACGGAGAGTGCCGGATCATAAGCACTGGGTATGCCCGGTGTGAATGCGAGCATGGCGATGAAGTGCGTTGCCCAGATGCCAAAGCCGGTCGAAGTGGCCGCGATCATCAGCCAGGCAAGCCGGTTCCGATCTGTGGAACGGCTTATGTGCTGAAGCAGGTTGACAGCAGAGAAGCAGGAAATTCCGCAGATCAGCGCAGCGAGTGCGACCAGTCTCAGATCATGTTCGTTGACGATACAATTGTAGACCGTCAGCATTTATTTCACCTGATCTTTGGAAATAAACAGGGCAGCAGGATTGAGTAGCGCGTTGCCGTTGAGGGATCGATAAAGTCGGCTGCAACCTTGGCGTGTCTCTTCGGGTTGCTGCGGCTGCAATCAGGGCTGACACGCCGAAAGCCAGCTTGACAGTCCCGACGGTGCTTCCTGGCGCGCTTGTCGTCGCGCTAAGCCGGCTAACCGTATCGCTCTCCATGCCTCCAAGCGGAGGCGAGCGTTGCGTCAGGTAAAGGGTGAAGTTCGTCGATCTGCAACAAAACCGTTGTCTGATTGTCATGAGCGACACATATTGCCTTCGCGGGAGTGCCCCCTTTCGCCAATGACAAACGGGAGATGAAACATGAAGTCCTTCGGCTTCGCGGCCGGTGTTGCCGCTACCTTTATGACGCTTTCCTCAACCTCCGCTTTTGCCGTCACGCAGATCAGTTGGTGGCACGCCATGACTGGCGCCAATGCCGAAGTCGTCGACAAGATCTCCAAAGATTTCAATGCCAGCCAGAGCGACTATGAGCTCGTTCCGGTGTTCAAAGGCACGTATCCCGAGACGCTGAATGCCGGCATTGCCGCCTACCGCGCGGGCCAGGCGCCAGACATCATCCAAGTGTTCGACGTCGGCACCGGCGTGATGATGGCGGCCGAAGGTGCCATCAAGCCCGCAGCCGATGTGTTGACCAGCGCTGGAATGACCTTCGACAAGAGCCAGTATCTGCCAGGCATAGTCGGCTATTATTCGAAGCCGGACGGCACCATGCTCTCCTTCCCCTACAACTCCTCCTCGCCGATCCTTTATTACAACAAGGATATCTTCAAGAAGGCTGGTCTCGACGTCGATAGCCCACCCAAGACCTGGAATGAAGTGTGGGAAGACGCCAAGAAGATCAAGGCGAGCGGCGCGGCCGCCTGCGGCTACACCTCGACCTGGCTGACCTGGATACATCTGGAGAATTTCGCGGCCTGGAATGACGTGTCATGGGCCACCCAGCAGAACGGTCTGGCCGGCGGCGATGTCGAGCTCAAGATCAACGCGCCGATTTTCGTCAACCATTTCCAGGCGCTGGCGGACCTCGCCAAGGACGGCACCTTCAAATATGGCGGCCGCACCTCCGAAGCCAAGCAGATCTTCCTTGCGGGCGAATGCGGGATCATGACCGAATCGTCCGGCGGACTTGGCGATATCGTCAAGTCCGGCATGAATTACGGCATTGGCCAATTGCCGTATGACAGCGACGCCAAGGGTGCGCCGCAGAACACGACGCCGGGTGGCGCCAGCCTGTGGGTTTTCGCGGACAAATCCGATGAGGAATACAAGGGCGTCGCGGCCTTCATCGCCTACCTGTCGAAGACCGAGGTGCAAGAATACCTGCACCAGAAGTCGGGTTATCTGCCGGTAACGCTGGCGGCTTATGAAGCGACCAAGAAGTCCGGTTTCTATGACAAGAATGTCGGCCGCGAGACCCCGATCCTGCAGATGACGGGTAAGACGCCGACCGACAATTCCAAGGGCGTACGTCTGCCGAATCTGCCGCAGGTGCGCGATATCCAGAACGAGGAGTTCGAGAAGATGCTCGCCGGCCAGCAGACCGCGCAGCAGGCGCTCGACAATGCGGTTACGCGTGGCAATGCCGCGATCAAGGAAGCGCTGGGGAATTAGAGCGAGCGCAGGTCCTTGCTCTACGGCGCACCCACCTGTCCCGCCGGGCATCTCCCCTCGTGAGGGGAGTTTTGCCGTCCTTTGCGATTTCGCCAATGGTCGATGATGCCCAGTCCGAAACGCTCATCAAAGCCATCTTGGCGGAGAGGGGTGCCGCATGGTGCCCCCCGCCTCATCACCTCGGAGTGGCTCCGTGACCCCTCGCGTCGTGTTCCCCAACAAGGTCCTTCCCTACCTGCTTGTGGCGCCGCAACTGGCCATCACGCTCGTTTTTTTCTACTGGCCGGCCGGTCAGGCGTTCTACCAATCCATGCTCAGGCAGGATCCGTTCGGGCTGAGGACCAAGTTCGTCTGGTTCGCCAATTTCAGGAAAGTGCTTGCCGATCCGGCCTACCTGAACTCGATCAAGGTCACGGTGGTGTTTTCCCTTGCGACCGCTATCGTCGCCATGTGCGTGGCGCTCCTGCTGGCGGTCATGGCAGAGAAGGTGGTGCGCGGCAAAGGTCTCTACCGCACGCTCTTGATCTGGCCCTACGCGGTGGCGCCGGCGATTGCCGGTATGCTGTGGCTGTTCCTCTTCAACCCTTCGATCGGGTCGCTGGCCTACATGCTGAGGAGTTTCGGCATCGCCTGGGATCCACTGCTCAATGGCACCCACGCCATGATCCTGCTGGTGTCCGCCGCTGCCTGGAAGCAGATAAGCTACAATTTCCTGTTCTTCGTCGCCGGCCTGCAGGCGGTGCCGAAAGCCTTGATCGAGGCCGCGGCCATGGACGGCGCCGGCGAGACCAAGCGATTCTGGACCATCGTCTTCCCGCTGCTTGCGCCGACGACCTTCTTCCTGCTGGTCGTCAACACCGTCTATGCCCTGTTCGACACGTTCGGCATCGTCCATGCCGTCACCGGGGGCGGTCCGGGCAAGACGACTGAGACGCTGGTCTACAAGGTCTACAATGACGGCTTCGTCAATCTGATCCTCGGTGACTCGGCGGCGCAGTCGGTCATCCTGATGATCATCGTCATCTCGCTCACCGCCATCCAGTTCCGCTATGTGGAACGCAAAGTCCATTACGGCTGAGGGCGAGCGATGATCGGCCAGTCACCGCTCCGCACCGTCATCGCCCACGCCGTGCTGATTCTCGGCATATTGATCGTCGCCTTCCCGATCTACTACACATTCGTTGCCTCGACGCAGACGCTGCAAACGATCCTCAGGCCGCCATTGCCGCTCCTGCCCGGCGATCAGCTCTGGAACAATTACAGCGAGGCATTGTTCGGCGGTGTCGGCCGCATCGGCGGCGTCAGCGTCGGCAGGCTGCTGCTCAACACGACGATCATGGCGCTCGGCATCGCGGTGGGAAAGATATTCATCTCGATCCTGTCTGCCTATGCGATCGTGTTCTTCCGCTTTCCGCTGCGCATGACCTTCTTCTGGCTGATCTTCATCACCCTGATGCTCCCCGTCGAGGTGCGCATCCTGCCAACCTACAAGGTGATGGTCGATCTCGGCATGATCGACACTTATGCGGGCCTGATCATCCCGCTGATCGCCTCGGCCACCGCCACGCTGCTGTTCCGCCAGTTCTTCATGACGATTCCTGGCGAATTGGTTGAGGCGGCGCGGGTCGATGGTGCGGGGCCGTGGCGCTTCTTCTTCGATATCCTGTTGCCGCTGTCGCGGACAAATATCGCGGCGCTGTTCGTCATCCTCTTTATTTATGGCTGGACACAGTATCTGTGGCCGTTGCTCGTCACCAACAGCAGCAACATGAACACGATCGTCATCGCGCTCAGAAAGATGGTCTCCTTCGCCGATGCCGATACGCAATGGCACCTGGTCATGGTTACAGCGATGCTGGCCATCGTGCCGCCGATCCTGGTCGTGGTGCTGATGCAACGCTGGTTCGTTCGCGGCCTGGTCGATTCCGAAAAGTGAGAAGCTGATGGCGACCGTCGATCTGAAGGATGTGAAGAAGGTCTACCCCAGCGGTTTCGAGGCCGTGAAGGGCGTTTCAATCGCGGTTCCCGACAAGGAGCTTTGCGTGCTGGTCGGCCCGTCGGGTTGCGGCAAGTCCACGCTGCTCAGAATGATCGCCGGGCTTGAAACCATCTCCTCGGGAACAGTTGCGATCGACGGCAAGATCGTAAACTCAACCGGTCCGACCGAGCGTGACATCGCCATGGTGTTCCAGAACTACGCGCTCTATCCGCATATGAAAGTCTACGACAACATGGCCTATGGGCTGCGCAACCGCGGCACGCCGAAAGATGAGATCGACAGCCGGGTCCGCGCGACGGCGAAAATACTGGAACTTTCGGCGCTGCTCGACCGCCGCCCGCGCGAGCTTTCCGGCGGCCAGCGCCAGCGTGTCGCCATGGGTCGTGCCATTGTGCGCAATCCGAGAGTTTTCCTGTTCGACGAGCCGCTTTCCAATCTCGATGCCAAATTGCGTGGCCAGATGCGCGTCGAGATAAAGAACCTGCAGCGCTCGCTTGGCGTCACGTCGGTCTATGTCACACATGACCAGCTCGAGGCGATGACGTTGGCCGACATCCTCGTCGTCATGAATGCCGGACTGGTCGAGCAAATGGGGGCGCCGCTCGACGTCTACGAAAGGCCGGCCTCGACCTTCGTCGCTTCCTTCATTGGCGCGCCGCCGATGAATCTCCTGCCCCTTTCGCAAGGCCCGGCTGGTCCGGCGCTGGCTGATGGCAAGACGATTGAATTTGCGCCTGCGAACGCCGTCACGCTCGGCTTCCGCCCCGAGGATGCCGACGTCACCTTCGGGTCCGAGGCACCGTCCGGCGCGCTCATCCTGCCGGCGCTGGTCGAGGCAGTCGAACCGGTAGGCGCCGAAAGTTTCCTTCACTGTGCTGCAGGTGGCAGCAGGATCGTCGTGCGGGTCGCGGGTCGCGCTACCGCCACGGTTGGCAACCAATTGCGCGTGGTTGCCAAGGCAGAAAAGCTGCACTGGTTCGATCAGGCCGGAAAGCGCGTCGGCTAATCAGAAAGATATGCCTACGCTCCACCCACGCGGCGTTCAGGCGAAGACATGCGCCTTTCCCGATACAGTCAGCCGGACGATCTCGCCGACCGCCGGCGCGTCCATGCCCGGTTTGCGCAGGACCAGCGGCGTGTTGCCGATCGCTGCCGCATCGGGCGGATCGGCATTGTTCAAGAGCCGCACCGCGACCGTGCACATCGAGCCGGCGAATTCGGATTCCGTCACCTCGCCGAACAGCATGTCCGAGGTGCCGGACATACCCTCGCGCGACGTTCTCTTCAGCGCGATCTGCTCCGGGCGAAGCATGATGCGGGCGATATCGCGGCTGTCATGGGTGTCGACCGCGATGCGGCCGAGCGGCGAGTTGGCGAAGCCATTTGATATCTTGGCCGGCAGGATGATGGCGTCGCCGAGGAATTCGGCGATCATCCTGTCCTTCGGCTTGAGATAGAGCTCGCGCGGCGTGCCGATTTGCGAGAACTTGCCGTCGCGCATCACCGCGACCTGGCTGGCGAAGGACAGCGCTTCGGCCTGGTCGTGCGTCACCAGGATGGTGGTGATGCCGGCGGCCTCCAGAAGTTCGGCCACCGCCTTGCGCATCGAGGCGCGCAGGCCGGTATCGAGCGCCGAGAACGGCTCGTCGAGAAGCATCAGCCTGGGCTTCATCGCCATGGCCCGGGCCAGCGCCACACGCTGCTGCTGGCCGCCGGAAAGCTCGTGCGGGCGGCGTTTGAGGATCGCCTTGTCGAGCCCGACGATATAGGCGAGCTCGACGATGCGCTCAGCGCGCTTGTCCTCGCCGCGGCCCATGCCGAAACCGATATTGTCGCCAATGGTCAGATGCGGAAACAGGGCACCATCCTGCGCCACCACACCGATGCCTCGGCGATATGCCGGCACCGCAGCGCCGCCGTTGGCCAATATGGCACCGTCGAGCGTGATGTGGCCCTGGTCCGGAGCCTCGAAGCCGGCAATCAGCCGCAGCAGGGTCGTCTTTCCGCAACCGGAAGGGCCGACGATCGCCGTGCGGCTGCCGCTGGCGACGCTGAGGTCGACGCCGGCAAGAGCCGCCACGGGACCGTATTGCTTGTGCAGGCCGCTGATTTCGAGAAAGCTCATCGTCCGGCCATCCGTTTCGACTGGACATAGAGCAGCCAGGTCAAGGGCAGCGACATCGCCACCATGATGAAGGCGTAGGGTGCCGCCGAGGCATAATCAATCTCGCCACTGTAGGACCAGAAAGCCATCGCCAGCGTGCGGGTGCCGTTCGGTGCCAGCATCTGGGTGGCGGTCAGTTCGTTCATGATGCCGAGCGCCACCAGGGCCATGCCGGCCGCGGCACCCGGCGCCGACAGGCGGATCGTCGTCGACCACAGCGCCTGCAGCGGCGGCCGGCCGAGGCTGGAAGCGGCGCGTTCGAGCTCGACCGGCGCCTGCGCGATCGATGCCCGCAGGCTGACCAGCGCGCGCGGCAGGAACATCAGCGCATAGGCAACCAGGATGGTGAACAAGGTCTGGTAGAGCGGCAGCGCGATGCGTACGGTGATAGTGACCAGCGCCAGTGCGATGACGACCCCGGGCAGCGAGCCGACGATGTAGTTGCAGCCCTCCAGAAGACGCTGCAATGGCCCCGGCGCGCGGATCGAGATCCAGGCCATCGGCATGGCGGCGACGGTGGCGAGCAACGCGCCGGCGAGCGCCAGGAACAGCGTCTGGCCAAGCGCCAGGCCGATCTCGTCCAAGCGCCAGACAGCGGAGCCGCCGGCGGCAAGCCAGCCGCCAATGGTGACGAACGGCACGCCGAGCGCCAAAAGCGTGATGACGACAAGCAAGAGCAGGCTAGGCAGGGTGGCGCGTCCGAGGCTTGTGCGTTGCTGATGGCGCGCCGCGCCGGAGCCGACACGGGCATAGCGCTCCTCGCCGCGCACCAGCACTTCGAGGCCGAGCAGCACGAAGCAGCAGCTGACCAGCACGCCGGCCAGCATGTTGGCGGCCGGTCCATTGAAGGTCGACTGGAACTGGTCGACGATCGCCGTGGTGAAGGTGTCGAAGCGGATGAAGACATAGAGGCCGTACTCGGCCAGCAGATGCAGGCCGACCAGCAGCGAGCCGCCGCAGATGGCGAGCCGCAATTGCGGCAGCACGACCCGCCAGAACACGCGCCGGGGCCCAAGGCCGAGTGCGGCGGCGGCGTCTTCCAGGGCGGGATCGAGACGGCGCAACGCCGCCGACACCGGCAGATACAGGAACGGGAAATAGGCGATCACGGAAACCAGCACGCCGGCCCACAGGCCGTGCAGTCCCGGCACCATGGTGACCCAGGCATAGCTGTGCACAAAAGCCGGGATGGCGAGCGGCGCCACGCACAGCCAGGCCCAGAGCCGGGCGCCCGGCAGGTCGCTGCGCTCGGTCAACCAGGCCAGCGAAACCGACAGCACGATGGTGATCGGCACCGAGAGCGCGACCAGCAGGACAGTGTTGACCAGAAGCTCGCCGACACGCGGCCGGAAGACCAGTGCCGAGACTGTTTCCCAGCCGGTCTGCACCGCGATCCAGATGATGAAGGCAAGCGGCACCAGCGCCAGCAGCGCAACGAAGATGGCGGCGAGGACCAGCCAAAGCGGTGCGCGTCGCCGAGCCCTTCGGCCTGTGCCCGAAGGCAGGCCCGAATGCGCGAGATCGACCGCTGACTGCATCAGGTCAGACGCCGTGCCGTTGCCGTCCAGCGGCAGCAATTGAAGGACCGCGATCGCGGTCGGGAACACAGCGTGTCGTCATCGACGAATGCCATCTCGAAAAACAAAATCACTCCCGCGGAAGGCGAATTCCCGCGGGAGCGTGGTCGGGTGTCCTTTTAGGACGAATGGCAACTAAAGCAAGCCGGCTGCCGTCATCAGATCGGTCACCTTCTTGGAGTTCAGCGTCGTGGCATCGACCTTCGGCGCCTGCAGATCGGCGAGCGGCACCAGCTTCGGGTTGGAGTCCGCACCCTTGCCGACCGCGTACTCGAAGGAATCGCCGGTTTTCAGCACGTCCTGACCGCCTTTGCCTGTCAGCCATTTCAGGAACGCCTGGGCTTCCTTCGGATGCTTGCTCGAAGCCAGCACACCGCCGCCGGAGATCGAGACGAAGGCGCCCGGATCCTGGTTCTTGAAATAGTGCAGCGCGACATTCTTGCTGTTTTCGCCGGTCTTGGCCTGATCGCCGAAATAGTAATAGTGATAGATCACGCCGCCTTCGATCTCGCCGGCATTGACCGCCTTCATCACCGTGCTGTTGCCCTTGTAGGCGGTGAAATTGGTTTTCATCGCTTTCAGCCAGTCGGCGGTAGCGGCTTCACCTTTGAGCTGGAGCAGGGCGCTGACGATGGCCTGGAAATCAGCGCCCGAGGGGGAGGCGGCCCAACGGCCTTTCCAGCTCGGATCGGCGAGGTCCAGCATCGACTTGGGCAACTGGTCGGCAGTCAGCTTGGTCTTGTTATAGGCAAAGACCGTGCTGCGCGCGGCAACGCCGACCCATTTGCCGCTGGCCGGCTGATAGTCCTGGGGAACCTGCGCCAGCGTGTCCGCGTCGACCGGCGCGAACAGGCCGGCGCTTTCGACCAGCGCCATGGCCGGTGAGTTTTCGGTCAGGAAGACGTCTGCGGGCGAAGCAGCGCCCTCGGCGACGATCTGGTTGGAGAAATCGCTGTCGCCGCCATTGCGCACGGTGACCTTGATGCCTGTTTCCTTGGTGAAGCCTTCGGCCCACGCCTTGGTCAGGCTTTCGTGCTGGGCGTTGTAGACAATGATGCCATCCTCTTCCGCCTTTGCCGGACCGGCGATGAGGCTGATTGCCAGCGCGGCGGCGCCGGCGAGGGTGGAAAGAGCGTATTTCATGGCATTGTCCTCGATTTCGGGGGTCCTAGGTCTGTCACGGCTGCACCTATCGATACATGACAGCTATAGTCAACATTGTTGGTGTGCTTCAATCGGTCGCTGACGTGCAAAGGTCGGTGCCGAACGGACAATTCCGCGTGATGCTCACGGTTCGGCGGTGCCGCAAACTTTCGTGACTTGCCGACAGTTTGGCTTGGACATTATTTCGCCGGCCACGTAACAAATCAGCGCCGAGACGCGAAAATCGGGGAGTGAACTCTTGTGAGCGGCAAGGACGAGGCCGAACTTTCCCGGCTGATGCGGGCCGCGATCGCGGGAGATGAAAGGGCTTACGCCGACTTTCTGCACCGGATTGCCGCGCTGGTTCGCGGTTTTGCCAGGCGCAAGATCGTGCAGGGCGGGGTCGATCCCGAGGATGTCGTGCAGGAAACCTTGCTGGCCATTCATGTGAAACGGCATACCTGGCGTCAGGATGCGCCGGTGTTGCCGTGGGTCTATGCGATTGCCCGCTTCAAGCTGATCGATGCGTTCAGGCGGCGCGGACGGCGCATCGAGATCGACGTCGACGATATCGCCGAGACGTTCGCCGAGCCGGAAACCGAGACCGTCAGCGAGCGCGACATCAACCGTGCATTGGACGGTCTGTCGCCGGCTCAGCGCTCCGTGGTCTCGGCCGTGTCGGTGGAAGGGCGGTCCATCGGCGAGACGGCGGCAAAGTTCGGCATCAGCGAGACGGCGGTGCGGGTGTCGCTGCATCGCGGACTTGCCGCGATAGCCAAGCGATTCGGGCAGGGGCGGTTCGGGCGGGAATGACATGAGAACGGACGATCTCATCAAGGCGCTGGACGCCGATGCAACCAGCAAGGCGATGCCGCTGCAATCGGCCTGGTGGCTGGCCGCCGGTGCGGCAGCGGTGATCGCGGCCGTCGTTTTCCTGCTGACCATCGGCCCACGCCCGGATTTCATGGCGGCCGCGCACACGATGCGCTTCCTTTCCAAATTCGTTTTCACCATCGTGCTTGCCGTCAGCGCCTTCGCCCTGATCCGCGCCTTGTCGACACCGGGTGCGTCGACGGGCCGGGCGATGGTTGGGATGGCTGCGGCGCCAGTGCTGGTAGCCGTGGCGGTGGTTCTGGAGCTTTTCATGGTGCCGGAGGCGCTGTGGGGAACCAAAATGGTCGGCTCCAACATGATGATCTGCATGGCTTTCATCCCGCTGATCGGCCTCGGTCCGCTTGCCATCTTCCTGTGGATGCTGCGCTACGGGGCGCCGACACGGCCGGTGCTTGCCGGTGCGGTGGCAGGCCTGCTCGCCGGCGGGCTGGCGGCAACCTTCTATGCCGCCCACTGCTTCGACGATTCGCCGCTTTTCGTCGCCACCTGGTACACGATAGCCATTGCAGCGCTCGCATTGCTTGGCGCGCTCGGCGGACGGTTTTTCGTGCGCTGGTAGCGTTGCGCCACGCTCGCCCGCTCGCGCATACCGATCCTTAATCATGCCGGCAATTGTTTGCCGGTTAGCGATGGCACCGGAATGCCTGACGCAACCTTTCCTTAAAATCGATCCGCCAAGGTTGAGGCGAGAACATGCGTTTGCGCACGGGGGTGGCACGTATCGTGATGTGGCGAGGATTGACCAGCCGAGAATCTCTTGGGCGTGCAGGGCTGGCGTTGCTCGTCGCCGGCCTGGGCGTGCTGGCGGCCTCGATCCTGCTGTCGCGCCTGGACCTGGGCACCGAAGCCTTGAAACTCTGCCTGCAGATCGCGATGGCAGTGGCGGCGGGCGCGCTGTTCCTCGCCGCCCTGTCCACCCGCAGGATCAGCATGGATCGCCAACAGATCGCCGAGAGCGAGCTGCGCTTCCGCCGCGCCATGGAGGATTCAGCGATCGGTATCGTCGTTGTCGGTCTCGATGGGCGCATCCGCCAGACCAATCCGGCCTTCGCGGCCATGCTTGGCTACACAAGCGAAGAGATCGAGACGCTGACTTTCTTCCAGATCACGCATCCCGACGACCAGCAGATCGGGCGGGAGACGATGGACGATCTGAAGGCGGGCACGGTCAATTCCTTCCATTTCGAGAAGCGCTATCTCCGCAAGGACGGAACGCCCGTCTGGGCCCATCTTGCCGGTTCGGTCATTCGCGATGAGACCAGCGGCCGCCCGCTCTATCTCGTCTCGCAAATCGAGAACATCGACGCTCGCAAGCAGGCCGAGGCGCGCATTGCCGAAGCGGAAACGCGTTGGAATTTCGCGCTCGCCGGCGCCGGCCAGGGCGTCTGGGACCTCGACATGCGCAAGGGCGGCACGACCTATTCCTCGACCTGGGTCAAGATGCTGGGCTATGCGGATGGCGAGCTCGATGGCGACACCGACCGCTGGCTGACGATGATCCATCCTGATGATCGCGAGACTGTCGCCGAAGCGGATCGCGCTCATCTCGAGGGCAAGACACCGTTCTTTGAGGCCGAGTTCAGGATGCGCCACAAGGATGGCCACTGGGTGTGGATCCTCGACCGCGGCAAGGCCATCGAACGTGATGAGGATGGACGGCTGATCAGGGCCATCGGCAGCTTGACCGACATCACCCGCCGCAAGGAGGCCGAAGAGCGCCTCACCGTGTCGGCGGCAATGCTTGCCGATGAAAAGGAGCGGCTGAGGGTGACGCTGCAATCGATCGGCGATGCCGTCATCTGCACCGATGCCGCAAACCGGATCACCTTCATGAACCCGGTCGCCGAAAAGCTGACCGGGATTGCCGGCGGCGAGGCTCTCGGCAAGATGCTTGGCCATGTCTACTGGGCGGTCGACGAGGAGACGGGGCACAGGATCGGCGTGACCCGGCCCGCGGTTGGCGTTCATGCGCCCGCCGACCAGAACAGCCGCGCCGTCCTCATCCGGCGCGACGACACGCGCTGCAGCATCCGCCAGGTGGTGTCGCCGATCGTCAACGACCGCAACGAATTCTGCGGGCTGGTCATCGTCTTCCAGGACTTTACCGATGCGCGCGCGCTGCAGCGCCAGCTCGCCCACGCCGCGGCACACGATGCGCTGACCGGCCTTGCCAACCGCTCCAGCTTCATCCGCGCCATGGAGGACCTCGTCGACCAGGCGCGCAAGGACGGCACCGCCGACACGACAAGGTTGGTCGGCGACACGACAAGGTCGGTCGGAGGCGCCGGACATCAGTTCATGTTCATCGACCTCGACCACTTCAAACTGGTCAACGACACGGGTGGCCACGCGGCGGGAGACGCGCTGCTGAAGCGGGTTGCCGTGGCTATTCGCGGCGTGCTTGGTCCAGACGACATCGTCGCTCGCCTCGGCGGCGACGAATTCGCGGTCGTTTTGAAATCGGGTTCGGCAGCCGGCGCCAAGATCGCGGCGCGCTCCATCATCGATGCGATCGGCGGGCTAGACTTCACCTGGGACGGCCGTCCTCACGTGATCGGCGCCAGCATCGGGTTGGCTGCGATCAATGCCAATTGTGGCGAGGTCGACGAGATCATCGCCAGGGCCGATGCGGCTTGCTATGCCGCCAAGGCGGCGGGCCGTGGCTGTGTCTCCGTGGCGCCCGACGCACAGATCGTGGATGGCCGGACAGAGCCACTGGCGGTGGCCTCCTGATAGACCCGTCGCCGCTGAACCGAAAGGCTTGTCCCTGATTTGCGCCGACGATCCGCTCAGCGCGTCGGGACGGGATGCTCGCCGCGATAGTCGTAGAAGCCGCGCCCGGTCTTGCGGCCGAGCCAGCCGGCCTCGACATATTTCACCAGGAGCGGGCAAGGGCGGTACTTGGAGTCCGACAGGCCGTCATGCAGCACCTGCATGATCGACAGGCAGGTATCGAGCCCGATGAAGTCAGCCAGCTGCAGCGGCCCCATCGGATGGTTGGCGCCGAGCCGCATCGCGGTGTCGATGGCGTCGACCGAGCCGACACCCTCATAGAGCGTGTAGATCGCCTCGTTGATCATCGGCAGCAGGATGCGGTTGACGATGAAAGCAGGAAAATCCTCCGAGACCGTGATCGTCTTGTCGAGCTGCTTCACATAGGTCTTGGCTGCCTCGAAGGTCTGGTCCTCGGTGGCGATGCCGCGCACCAGTTCGACCAGCTTCATCAGCGGCACCGGGTTCATGAAATGTATGCCGATGAACCGCTCGGGCCGGTCGGTCTGCGCGGCAAGCCGCGTGATCGAGATCGACGAGGTGTTGGTCGCCAGGATGGCTTCGGGATTGAGCTGCGGACAAAGCTGGGCGTAGATCTTGCGCTTGACCGTCTCGTCCTCGGTCGCCGCCTCGATCACCAGGTCAGCACCCGCAAGATCGGCCATCGCGGGCGCGGCCGAAATGCGGCCCATCGCATCGTTGCGCACCTTCTCGTCGAGCTTGCCGGACCCCACCTGGCGGGCCATGTTGCCGCTGATCGTGGCGATGCCCTTCTCGATGCGGTCGGGCGAGATATCGTAGATCAATACCTTGTAGCCTGAAAGCGCGGAGACATGGGCGATGCCGCCACCCATCTGGCCCGCGCCGATGATGCCGATCGTCTCGATCTTGCTCATTACACCGATCCCGTCCTGAACCCTTCCGCTTGAACTGCGAAAGCGCTCCACCTTTTATTTTACCGCAATCCCGGACGCAAAACCGCTGCGCACTTTTGCTGGATTGCTTTCAGCCTTTGCGGCCTGCTTTTTGTGCGGTGCAAACTAAAAGGGCGGGGCGACTTCGTCTACCCCACCCTCACCATTTAATACGCTTTGGCAGAAAGCGTCAAAGCGCCTTTTGCAGTTCCGGCAGGATGACGAACAGGTCGCCGACGAGGCCGTAGTCGGCAACCTGGAAAATCGGCGCCTCCTCGTCCTTGTTGATGGCGACGATGACCTTGGAATCCTTCATGCCGGCAAGGTGCTGGATGGCGCCGGAGATGCCGACCGCGATGTAGAGATCGGGGGCAACCACCTTGCCGGTCTGGCCGACCTGCCAATCGTTCGGCGCATAGCCGGCATCGACGGCGGCGCGGGAAGCGCCGACCGCGGCGCCCAGCTTGTCGGCAACCGGCAGGATGACCTCCTGGAATTTCTCCGAGGAGCCCAGCGCGCGGCCGCCCGAGATGATGATCTTGGCCGAGGTCAGCTCCGGACGGTCGGTCTCGGAAAGCTTGTTCTCGATGAAGGTGGAGAGGCCCGGATTCGCCGCGGCCTTAACGGTCTCGACGGCTGCCGAGCCGCCCTCGGGGGCTGCCTGGAAGGAGGCGGTGCGCACGGTGATCACCTTCTTGGCGTCGCTCGACTGCACCGTCTGGATGGCGTTGCCGGCATAGATCGGCCGCTTGAAGGTGTCGGGCGATACGACTTCGATGATCTCGGACACCTGCGCGACATCGAGGAGCGCAGCCACGCGCGGCGCGACATTCTTGCCCGACGAGGTCGCCGGCGCGATGATGGTGTCGTAGGCGCCCGCCAGCGACACAATGAGCGCTGCCGTCGGTTCGGCCAGGCGCTCGGCAAGCTCGTCGGCCTCGGCCAACAGCACCTTGCTCACGCCCTTCAGCTTGGCGGCAGCGTCGGCTGCCGGCTTGGCGCCCTTGCCGGCAACCAGCACATGCACGTCCGAGCCGATCTGCAGCGCGGCCGACAGCGCCTTGGCGGTCTGGTCGGAAAGGGTTGCGTTGTCGTGTTCTGCAATCAGAAGAATAGCCATTGATGATATTCCTGACTTTCGTCTTCGCGGCTCCCTGAAATCCGGTCAGGCCGAGTCGAAAACGGTTGGTTTCGAGAACCGGAGCGGAGCGTACTTCTGTACGTGAGCACCGGAAGCGGAGAAGCCAGCCGTTTGCAGGCCGGCCTCATCGGATTTCCTTACAGCACGCCGGCTTCGTTCTTCAGCTTGTCGACCAGCTCAGCGACGCTCTTGACCTTGACGCCTGCCTTGCGGCCGCTCGGCTCTTCGGTCTTGATGACCTTCAGCCGCGGCTTGACGTCGGCGCCGTAGTCGGCCGGGCTCTTCTCGTCGAGCTGTTTCTTCTTGGCCTTCATGATGTTGGGCAGCGAGGCATAGCGCGGCTGGTTGAGGCGAAGGTCGGCGGTGACGATCACCGGCATCTTCAGTTCCACCGTCTGCAGGCCGCCATCGACTTCCCGCGTCACCTTGGCCTTGTCGCCGTCGAGCACGATCTTGGAGGCGAAGGTGCCCTGCGCCCAGCCCAACAGTGCCGCCAGCATCTGGCCGGTCTGGTTGGAATCGTCGTCGATCGCCTGCTTGCCGAGGATGACGAGGCCGGGCTGCTCGGCGTCGACGACGCCCTTCAGCACCTTGGCGACGCCGAGCGGCTCGGTCTGTTCGTCGGTCTTGACCAGGATGGCGCGGTCAGCGCCCATGGCGAGCGCCGTGCGCAGGGTTTCCTGCGCCTGCTGCGGGCCGATCGAGACGACGATGATTTCTTCCGCCTTGCCAGCTTCCTTCAGCCGGATCGCCTCTTCAACCGCGATCTCGTCGAACGGGTTCATCGCCATCTTGACGTTGGCGAGCTCCACCGCCGAACCATCAGCCTTCACGCGAACCTTGACGTTCGCATCCACAACCCGCTTCACGGGCACAAGGATCTTCATTTGCCTGTCACCTCTTCACGCTAATTGGGCGCGCTATAACAGCCTGCGCCCGTTCTGAGTTGTCGAAAGCCGACATTCCAGGTGGAAATTCTGGCCGGATGGAAATTCTGGTCTTTGCCCGCCTTAGGTTGCGGCGGAGACGTTTCCGTAGTTGCGGCAACCCTGCACGTCAATACGCTGCAAGTGGCTCAAATCGGTTCAGTCCGAACTGGAAGCGTTTCCGCGTCCCCAGCGCGGTGTCGCGGCGGGTTGATCGGGGATCAGCGGTTCCGTGGCAACCGGCGGCTGGTCGGGCGCGGCGGGCGCGACGTCTTCGTCGGCGCCGGCAAACAGCGGCACGCCGCGGCTACGCAAGACAAGCACCAGAACGGCGCCGGCGATGATGCCGCCGATATGGCAGGCCCAGGAGATCTGATCCTCGCCGCCGGCGGCAAACATCACCACCTGGAAAAGGACCCACAGGATGAGCGGGATGAAGGCCGGAATGCGCAGCGGGATGCGGGCGAAGGCCAACACCCAGACCTTCACCCTGGGATAAAGGATCAGATAGGCGACGACCACGCCGGCGATGGCGCCCGAGGCACCGATCAGCGGCACCTGCGAGTCCCAGGCGACGAGGCCCTGGAAGGCGGCGCCGGCGATCGCGCACAACAGGTAGAAGATGAGGTAGCGGATGTGACCGAGCGCGTCCTCGACATTGTCGCCGAACACCCACAGGAACAGCATGTTGCCGCCGAGGTGGAAGATGTCGGCATGCAGGAAGGAATAGGTGAGGTAGCTCAGGCTTTCGGGGATGACGATAAAACGGGGATCGAGCTCGGCGGTGTCATGGACGACCGACGGGATGAAGCCGAGACCAAGCACGGCGGCATTGGAGAAACTCTCGCCGCCGAGCGCGGTGGCGAGGTAGACCAGGGCGTTGACCACGATCAGCCCGATGGTCACATATTGCAGGCGGATGTGGCGCAGCCTGTTGGTGTCGTAAAGCGGGATGAACATGCCCCAGGCCCTCTTCCGCTTTCGACAATCAGCGGTTCTTGCCGGGAACCCATAGCACGTCGGCGTTTCCGTTGTCATTGACCGCCCGGGCGGCGACAAACAGGAAATCCGAGACGCGGTTGATGTATTTCAGACCGTCGCGGTTGACGTGCTCGTTCGGGTCCTGGGCCAGTGCGACCATCAGCCTTTCGGCTCGCCTTGCCACGGTGCGGGCAAGGTGAAGTGCCGCCGCCGCCGCTGTGCCGCCATTGAGCACGAAGGATTTGAGCGGCTGAAGCTCCTTGTTGAGAAGGTCGATGTCCTTTTCGACCCGGTCGGTCTGCACGGCGACGATGCGAAGCGGCTCATAGCCGAGCGGCTTGCCGTCGTCGGGTACGGCGAGATCGGCGCCGAGATCGAACAGATCGTTCTGGATGCGGGACAGCATGGCGTCGATCGCGGGATGGGCCGCGGCCGTGTGGACCCTGGCGATGCCGATGCAGGCATTGGCCTCGTCGACCGTGCCGTAGGCCTCTACCCGCAGATCGGATTTCAGCCGCCTCTCGCCGGTGCCGAGACCCGTGGTGCCATCATCGCCGGTGCGGGTGTAGATCTTGTTGAGCTTGACCATTTCGCCTCCCCGGCCGCCGGCATCCTCACTTGCGGGTGAAATACACCGCCAGCAGGATCAGCACCAGCGCCACGGCCTGCAGCATGACTCGTGCCTGCATCAGCTTGTTCGAGGTGACGCCGGAGCCGCCGCGCATCATGTTGATGAGGCCGCGAACAAGCACGACCGCAACGGCGACCATGACCAGAATGGCGAGAATGTTGAAGACGGTTGCCATTGCTTCGTTCCAGTTGGTTGGCGTTCAGGCGCGTTTGGCCATCAGGCGGTAAAGCATCGATGCCGGCAGGATGCGTCTGAGCACCGCGCCGATCCTGGCGGGCACTGTTACCACATAGTGCGGGCGTGGGCGCCGCGACAGAAGTGCATGGCGCAGCGCCGCATGAACCACTTCCGGCCCTGGCTTCAAGGCCGATCGGCTGCCGCCGGCCCGCAGTCGCTCGAGTTGCGCCGCATAGTCCACGCGGTGCACGGAATTCTCGTGGTCGATGTTGCTGAGAAACCAAATGAGGCCATTGCTGGCGATCTTCGACTTCACCGGCCCCGGCTCGATCAGCGAAACGTGGACGCCGCTGGCCGCCAGTTCCTGGCGCTGGCAGAGCATCAAGGCCTCCAGTGCGTGCTTCGACGCCGAATAGGCGCCACGAAAGCGCACCGGCACGAGGCCAAGGATCGAGGAGCAGTGGACGATGCGGCCGTGACCCTGGCGGCGCATCACCGGCACCAGCCGGCGGGTCAAATCATGCCAGCCGAAGAAATTCGCCTCGAACTGCTGCTTGAGCGCGGCAACGGGCAGATCCTCGACGGCGCCCGGCTGCGCATACGCGCCGTTGTTGAACAGGGCGTCGAGCCGGCCGCCGGTGCGGTCGAGCACCGCCGTCACCAGCGCGGCGATGGAGTCCGGCTCGCAATAATCGAGATAGAAGGCCTCGATGCCATCGGCTTCGAGCGCGGCGATGTCCTGTGGCTTGCGCGCCGTTGCGAACACCCGCCAGCCTTCCGCCTTCAACGCGCGGGCGCAGTACGCGCCTATTCCCGAAGACGCACCGGTGATGATAATCGAGCGCAACTTCTGCGCCGGACTGTTCGTGGTTTCGCCAAGGGTTGCCATTTGCCGCAATCCCTTCCCATATTCCCGGCGTGGAGACAATTGGAGGGCGCGGTTCTTGTTGCGGAAGATCGTAGCCCTCAAGCGGGTCCTCTACGACGCACTTGGCCATTTCAACACCGATGACGGCTGGGCGATGGCCAGCCATCTGGCGATCACCTCGCTGATGGCGCTGTTCCCGTTCCTGATCTTCGCGACGACGCTGGCGAGCTTCCTCGGCGCGCAGGCGTTCTCCGACACGGCCGTGCATCTGGTCTTCGACACCTGGCCCGAACAGATCGCCAAGCCGATCGCGCGCGAAGTGCTCAATGTGCTGACCGTCAGGCGCACCGACCTTTTGACCTATGGTGTGGTGCTTGCGGCCTATTTTGCCTCGAACGGCATCGAGGCGCTGCGCACGTCGCTCAACCGCGCCTACCGCGTCTCGGAAACGCGCGGCATCATCTACCGCCGGGTGCAGAGCATCATCTTCGTGCTCATCGCCACGGCCGGTTTCCTGGCGATCAGCGTGCTCCTGGTGTTCGCGCCGCTGCTGGCGCGGCTCGCGGAAGCCCATATCGACTGGATCAAGCCCTATATGGGCACCATTACGCTATGGCGTTACGTCATCGCTTCGGCGGTCATTGTCGGCGGATTGTTTGCCGTCCATTTCTGGCTGCCGGCGGGCAAGCGCCGCTTCGTGTCGCTGGTGCCGGGCATCGTCTTCACGCTGGCGGCATGGCTTATCGGTTCGACCATCTTCGCCACCTATCTCGACCACTTCTCGTCCTATGTGACGACCTATGCCGGCCTGGCCTCGATCATGATCGCCGTGGTCTTCCTCTACATGGTCTCGGCGATCTTCATCCTCGGCGGCGAGCTCAATGCCGCGATCAGCCGCTACCTGGAGGCGCGCGCGCGGGTCGGATGACAGGTCGAATTGAGGAATTGAAGAACTGAAGAATTGGAGAAAAAGCGGGCCATATCCGGCGCTGTCTGTGCTTCTTCCTCAATTCCTCAATTCCTCAATTCCTCAATTCCTCAATTCCACAGTTCTTCCCTTGGCCTGCCGCGCCGTTGCCAGGCCGACGCCGAATGTCGTGATCGCCATGCCGGAAATCTGAAGTGCGTTGAGTTGCTCGCCGAACAGGGCCCAGGCGATGATCGCCGTCACCGCCGGCACCAGGTAGAACAGCGAGGCCACCTTCGACATCTCGCCGTCGCGGATCATCACCATCAGGAGGAAGATGGCGCCGAGCGACAGCACCAGCACCAGCCAGGCCATGGCGAAGATCAGTTCGCCATTGATGACGACGGTGTGGGTTTCGAAGGCGAGGGAGGCGACGAGCATCAGCGAGCCACCGCCGACATATTGCCACATGGTCGCCGCGACGAGGTCGCCGCCGGAGGCAAAGCGCTTCTGCCAGATGGTGCCGGCGCTCATGCCGAGCACCGAAACCAGCGAGGCTGTCAATGTCGCCGCGGTCACGCCGCCGCCGAGCGCGCCGAGCTTCGGCCACAGCACGATGACGATGCCGATAAGGCCGATGCCAAGGCCAAGCCAATGGCGCGGCAGGATCGCCTCGCCGAGAAACTTGCCGGCAAGCACCGCCGTGATCAGCGGCTGCAGGCCGACGATGAGGGCCGAAAAGCCGGCCGGCATGCCCCTGTGGATGGCCCAGAACACAGCGCCGAGATAGACGCCATGCATCAGGATGCCCGCGCCGGTGGCATGCAGCGCCTCCTCGCGGGTGGCTTTTTTCGAACCCAATACAAGCATCAGGACGGCCAGCAGGATGGCGGCGATGACGAACCGCGCGGCGAGGAAGGTGAACGGCTCCGCCCATGGCATGGCGTAGCGTGCGCCAATGAAGCCGGTCGCCCACAGAACGACGAAGGTGGCGGGAATGAACCGCTTGATGCTGTGCATGTTCCGGAGTCCGCCGCACTGGAGAGAATTGCCGTGGCGATGCTCTAATCCCGTTCACCCCGGCGCGCAAAGCGAAACGGTTGATCCATAGATCACCGGAATTCAACGGCCGACCCATCTGGGGGGTGGCTCCCTGGTCTCACCGGGCTCAAAGCCCGACCATTCGCCTGATGTCGTCAGGCGATGCGCCGGCATGGCGCAAGGCGGCAAGGCCGGTATCGCCCAGGCTCTTCGACAGTTTTCGTCCGTCGGGCCCGAGGAGGAGGCGATGATGGAAATAGGCCGGTTGCGGCAGTCCCAGGAGTTGCTGCAGCAGGCGCTGCACGCCGGTGGCGGAAAACAGATCTTGTCCGCGCACGACGTGGCTGACACCTTGCAGGGCATCGTCCATGACGACGGCGAGGTGGTAGCTGGTCGGGATATCGCGGCGCGCCACGATCACGTCGCCCCAGTCCTGCGGACGGGCTTCAATCGAGCGTGTCGCGGAAAGCGTCTCGTCGGCGAATTCGGTCCAAGACAGGTCCTTGCCGACACGCGCCAAGGCGGCATCGACATCCAGCCGCCAGGCGAAGGGCGCATTCCCGGCGATCCGCCGCTGGCGTTCCTTGACTGGCAGCGCCTTGTCCGCGGCGGGGTAGAGCGGCACGCCATCGGGATCGCGCGGCCAGTCGCGCCCACGCTTTTCGCTGTCGGCGATGAAGGCGCGGATCTCGCCACGGCTCATGAAGGCGGGATAGACGAGTTCCTCCCGGACCAGCCGCTCGAGCACCGCCTGGTATTCGGCGAAATGCTCGGACTGGCGGCGCACCGGCTCTTCCCAGCCAAGCCCCAGCCATTCCAGGTCGGCAAGCACGCCGGCCTCGAATTGCGGCGTGCAGCGCGTCGTGTCGATATCCTCGATGCGCAGCAGCAGGCGGCCGTCCGCCCGTGCCGCCAGCTTCTGGTTGAGCAGCGCCGAATAGGCGTGGCCGAGATGCAGGTCGCCATTGGGGCTGGGCGCGAAGCGGAATGTCAGGAGTGTCATCTCTGCGGCGGCAATCGGGTTGTGCGGCGGTTTTGCCAATTGCTACCGTGCTGCCGGTTCAGGAACAAGAAAGCATGCAGCGTATCGCGACATCAGACGACATTGCCCGGGGGCTCGATGCGCTTTGCGTGATCGACCCGCGCCTGGAAAAGGTGCGCGGCATGGCCGGCGAGGTGCCGCTGCGGCTGTCCGAACCGGGGTTTCGAAGCCTGGCGTCGATCGTCGTCTCGCAGCAAGTGTCCCGCGCCAGCGCCGATGCGATCTTCGGCCGGCTGACCAAGCTCGTCGATCCGCTGACGCCGCAGGCGATCCTGGCCGCCGGCGAGGACATGTTTCGCGAGGCCGGCCTGTCGCGGCCGAAGCAGCGCGGCCTGATCGCAATTGCGCAGGCCGTGGTCGACGGCCTCGACCTGCATCACCTCTGTTCGCTCGATGCCGAGGAGGCGATCACGACAATGACGGCGGTGTCCGGCATCGGCCCGTGGACGGCGGAAGTGTACCTTTTATTCGCCGCCGGGCACCCCGACATTTTCCCCGCGCGTGATGTCGCGCTGCAGAGCGCGGTCGGCCACGCGCTCGGCATCGAGCCGCGTCCGCCGGAGAAAACGCTGATCGCATTGGCCGAATCATGGAGCCCGTGGCGAGGTGTCGCATCGCGGCTTTTCTGGTCCTATTATCGTGAAACCAGAGGGCGGGACGCCGCGCCGCCGGCCTGAATCCGCGAAAAATCATAAAAATCATGCATTTTTGGCGCTTCAGCGACGCGACAATCCGCTTCACATCCCTGTCATGTCGGGCTTACAGTATCCGTGCCGTTCGGGTCTAGAACCAAGGAGGTGAACACGTGACGGTTGCCGTATCTCCGGATGGGCTTCCAGCACTGGTGCTGAATGCGGATTACCGTCCGCTCAGCTATTACCCCTTGTCGCTCTGGTCGTGGCAGGACGCTATCAAGGCGGTGTTCCTCGACCGGGTGAACATCGTCGCCGAATACGAGCACGCCGTCTCCTCGCCGACCTTCTCGATGAGGCTGCCGAGCGTTGTCAGTCTTAAGGCCTATGTGAAGCCCTCCAGGCACCCGGCCTTCACCCGCTTCAACGTCTTCCTGCGCGATCGCTTCCAGTGCCAATATTGCGGCACGCCGGAGGACCTGACCTTCGATCACGTCATCCCCCGCCATCGCGGCGGCGCGACGACGTGGGAGAATGTCGTTGCCGCCTGCTCGCCGTGCAATTTGAGGAAGGGCGGCATGATGCCGGCGCACGCCAAGATGTGGCCGCTGCAGAAGCCTTTCCAGCCGACGGTGCACGATCTGCACAACAATGGCCGCCTGTTCCCGCCCAACCATCTGCATGAAAGCTGGATGGATTATCTCTACTGGGATGTCGAACTCGAACCATAGAGTTCGGCACAAATCCGCCATGCTGGCCGCCTGACGCAGCTTTCTGCGCTTCCGGTGCTCACGTACTTCAGTACGCTCCGCTCCGGTTCTCGAAAGCCGCGCCATCCGACTCAGCCTGGCGAATTTTTGCGCGAACTCTGCGTCGCGCCGTTCAATCGAATTGGCTTAGTCGCGGGTGAGGGCGCCGCGGAAGGCGACGGCGGCGAGGATCAGGCTGGCGATGGCGTTCCAGCCGGCCAGCGACAGGCCAAGGATGCGCAAGGCGGCCTTGTCGCAGGATGGCGGCACGAATTTGTCGAGCGCGTCGAGCACGCCCTTGCCGCCGGTGTCGACCGGCCCGGCGCCCGCCGTGCAATCGGTCGGGCCGGCCCACCACTGCCATTCGACGCCGGAGTGGTAGACGCCGAGATAGAGGCCGTAGAGCATCAGGATGCCGCCGACGGCCAGCAGGCCGCGTGTCAGCCAGCTGGGTGCGTGCAGCATCGATGCAATCACCGCCAGCACCATCAGCGGGACGCCGATATAGTAGGGCGTGCGCTGTTCGAGGCAGAGGTGGCAGGGGATATAGCCGCCGAGATACTGGAAGCCGAGCGCCGAGCCGACGGTGGCGGCCATGGCGACGGCGAGGAACAAGGCGGTCAGCGTGCGCTGGCGTCCGGTGTCGGCATTCATGGTCGCTGTCATTTCAATCGGTCCGTCCGGCTTGCAATGGTTCTGTTCAGAACGCGTATTTGACCAGGATATAGAGCAAAATCAGGGCAACCGCGCCGGCGCCGGCGATCAGGCCGAGGCGCTTTTCGATGAATTCGCGGATCGGTTCGCCATAGCGGCGCAGCAGCCAGGCGAGCAGCAGGAAGCGGGCGCCGCGGGCCACGATCGCCAGCACGATGAACAGCAGCAAATTGACGCCGATGACACCGGACAGGATCGTCACCACCTTGATCGGCGGCAGGTGGGCGGCACCCGATGTGATCAGCATCAGGACGATGAAGCCGACGCCGGCGCCCGCGCGCAGTTGCTCGAACTCGTCGTACTTGCCGTAGAATTCGAGGATCGGCCTGGCGACCGCGTCATAGGCATAGTGGCCGATGAACCAGCCGGCGATGCCGCCCAGCACCGAGGCGACGGTGGCGATCAGCGCATAGCGGTAGGCGCGGTCCGGCCGCGACAGCGCCATCGGCAGATAGAGCACGTCGGCCGGCACCAGGAACACCGAGCTTTCGACGAAGGCGATGAAGGCCAGCCACCATTCGGCGGATTTGCGGGCCGCCAGCGACAGGGTCCAGTCGTAAAGTCCGCGAAGCATCGGCACTCCTAATGCGTGTCGTTCAATTGCAGGCAGGTTGGGGTGTAACGGCATGCACAGAACAAAGACCCAGCGCACGCCATCCGTCCCCGCGGACGTGCCGCGCTTTGATGCGCCGCCTGTCTAGAAAGATTTTCCGCGCTGCACAATGGCAGCCCCGTCACGAAATCGAAAGGCGCAGTTTGGTCGCATCCGGGGCGACGAGGAATTGGCCAGTTGACGAACAGGCCTCCAACCGTATAGTCCCGCGCCATCCAGGCCGCCCGGCCTGAGCCCCTATGGCGGAATTGGTAGACGCGCTCGACTCAAAATCGAGTTCCGCAAGGAGTGCTGGTTCGATCCCGGCTAGGGGCACCACCCTTCGCTCTCCGAGCTTCGGGTGGCGGGTCACTCGAAGTTCAATAGACGAAGGGCGTCACGGTCGCTTTGGCTCCCGATACGTCTCAGCAGGCGATCAACACGCTTTGCGCGCCACGCTGGGGTCGCCGTCATTGGCCGGGCCGATCTCGCCAGCTGCCAGCAATTCGTCGAATGTCCGTTCTAGATCGGCGCTGTCATCGGCTGCCGGTCCGCTGGGCGGATCCTGGCGTGTCAGCGTTTCCAGCCTTTGGTGAAGCTGGCGGTTCTCGTTGCGGCAACGGGCATGCGCGAGTTCGTCGGTCATGCCGCGCAAGCGGAGATCGGCGAGTTGAACCTTCACCGCGCCACAGTCCCGGCGCGCCGCGTCGCGCTCCTGGCGTAAATTCGCAATCTCGGTTTCCGAGGTTTGGCGCCGATGCTCGGCCACGTCCTCGGCGCGCTGCCCGGCGCTCGGCGTTGCGCGGACCACGCTTTGATCGGGGGCGCTGCGCTGGAGCGAGCGCAACCTCTTTTCAAGTTCCACGGCCCGTTCCTGCGCGGCGGCGGCGCAATCGCCGAGAACGCCGCGCTGATGCTCGACCGTGGACAGCCGCGCCTGCAGGTCCTGCTGTACAAGCATCTGCGCAGATAGTTTGCCGGTCAGTCGTTCGTTGTGGAGCTGGTAGTCCGCGACCTTGGAACGAAGCAGCATGGCGGCCTGTTGCAAGCTGGCGAGCCGCGATGCAACGTCCTCACGCGCCTGCTCGGCGGCTTGCCTGGCCATGGTCTCGTCGCGGAGTTGCCCCGACACGCGCGCCAGGTTCCGTCCCAGGCGCTCGACCTCGACATTCGCCTCGAGGAACCGTGTTGCGCGCTGGCCGGCATGCCTATCTGCCTGCGCAATGGTCTGCCGTGCCCTGTTGAGTTGGACCTCCAGGTCGGCGATGGTCTTGCTTGCGATCGATAGCTCGCGCGATTTTCGCCCAAGCTCTTTCGAGGTGCGATCCTGCAAGCGTTGCAGCTTCGCCACCTCTTCCTGCAAGTCCCATTTGTCCGTATCGGGAGCGTCGGCATCGTGCGTTTGCGCATTGAGCCTGGCCACATAGTCCTCAACCAGCGACCACGCCAAGTCGTCATCGTTGGACAAGAGCGAGGAGCCGCGCATGGCGTGGGCCTGACTCGAGCCCGTCCGGGCCGAAGTCGAGCCGAGGGAGGCGGCCAGCGTGTCTGACTGGGCCAATCCGGTCACGGGCTCCTCTTCGAAGAGAGGCAAAGCTTGATGCGTGGCGGCTCGGATGCTTCGAATCAGTTCTTCGAAGTCTTCGTCGGCCCTTCGGACAACGGCGCTGTCGTTCGCACTGATGTGCCGGGCGCCGTTGGCCTCATGATTCAGCGACATTTTTCTCTCATCGCGGACCGAATCACTAGACTATCGTGCATCAAGGACAAGAATGCGAGTAGATCTTGCCGGGTTTCACCGGAAAATTGCTGCAAGAAATCTCGTTTTTTTGAAGCGGAAGTCGATCTTAGCGCTTGCCTCTTGGGCAATCGAAGTAAAGTCCCGACCACCTCTGTGTCAAATATTGCAGCGAAAATGTGCCATCCTTCCAGAACCGCACCCTGCCTGCCTCAGCGCCGCCCCAACAAGCTCTTCATGCGGTTGCGCAGCAGGCGGGCCATGTTGCGGGTTTCGCGGTAGAGGTGCAGTTGCGAGGCGGCCTGGCGGGTGAGGCGGTCGGCGTCCGGCGTCAGGCCGATCACCAGCGTGCCCATCGGCTTGTGCTCGGCCCATAGCCGGCTCATCACCGGATGGTCGGGCACGGCGCAGGAATCGGTCATCATGATGTTGGGATCGTCGAGATGCTGCCTGGTCACCTCGATCATCAGCAAGGTGCCCGGCGAATAGCTGGCCAGCGTCTCGTCATAGGCGGTCTTCCAGGTGTAGGCGATGCCGGCTTCGACGAAGACGATCAGGCAGGCAATGGTGCGGCCGTCGAGCGTCAGCGAATGGATGCGGCACATGTCCTGCTCGGCCAGCCGGTGCACGGCTTCGCGGGCGAAGGCGGCGCGGAAACGGTCGATCGCCATGGCGGTGCGTTCGCGGCCCTTCCAGCCGGCCGCCTCCAGCGTCAGGAAGTTCTCGATGGCGTGGCGGATGTCTTCGGGGCCGCGCGCCACGACATGCTCCAGCCTGCCGAGGTCGCCAAGGCGCCGCTTCAGCCGCCGGAACTCGCGATAATGGTGCGAACGCAGCGAGGCCTTCAGATAGTCATCGCCGTCGAGCTCGCTCTCCAGCGCCGGACGCAGGGTCTGGCCGGTGGTGACCAGCATCAGGCCGCGCGTCTCGGCCACGGTGGCAAACAGGCTCGCCACCGGGCCATCGAGCCGGACATCGGGCAGGACGAACACTTTCGGCAGCTTGAGATGCGGGCGCGACAGCATCGAGAAGAAATCCTCGACGACGCCCACCGGGTCGTCGCGGTCGACCAGCGGCGTGCCGAGCGGACCGAACGGGCTCGACCATGTGCGCATCACCGGCACGCCGAGCGGCACCACCGGCCGTTCCACCGAGAACGGCACCAGAAGGCGCAGCCGGTTGCGGTATTCGTCGCCGTCGCGGATGACCGCCAGCCGCACCTCGCGATCCTCCAGCCGCGGCATGGCGGGCGCAAGGAAACGCGGGTTGAAGAACACGTTGGGCTCGACCGTGCGGGCGCAGAGATAATCCAGCTCCTCGACCAGGTCGAAGCCGGCGGATGCCGGGTAGATGGCGAGCTTGCGCTCGGGCCGGTTGTTGGCGAGAATCTCGATATGGGCGGGGTCGGCGTCACGGGTCAGCCCGGCAAGGCCCGACACCATGGCGCCGGCGGTGCCGCCGCTGGTTTCCTCAAGCAACGGGATGGCAGCCATCACGCGGCTCCTTTCGCAGGCACGAAGATAAGCATGACGATGCCGAGCTTGCGCCACACCGTGAAGGACAGCGCGCCGGCTTCGAAGATCATGGCAAAGGCGGTGGCCATGGCCGCGCCCCACAGGCCGAACATCGGGATCAGCACCACGTTGAGGGCGATGTTGAAGGCCAGCGTCATGGCATAGACGGCGGCGCAGATGTTCTGGTTGCCGCTCATCGTCAGCAGGCTTTCGCAGGGGCCGACGGCGGCGCGCGCCGCGACGCCGAAGACGAGCAGGAACAGCAAGGGATAGCCGCTGCTGAATTCCGGGCCGAACAGCACCAGCATCGGCTCGCCGAGCGCCAGCACCAGCAGCGCCATCAACAGCGAAGGCCAGAACGTCCACGACACCGTCTCGCGGGCAAAGGCGGCGAGCCTTTGCGGGTCGCCATGGGTGAACTGGGCGTAGCGCTGGGCAACGCCGGCCTTGACGGCGAAGTAGACGAAATGCACCAGCGCCAGGGTCTTCACCGTGGCGAAATAGACGGCGACGTCATTGGGGTCCATATAGGCGCCGACCATCAGCACGTCGGCATTGGTCAGCAGGAAGAAGAAGCTCTCGACCAGGAAGATCGGCAGCGAGACGACGAACCATTGCGCGAAATGCACCTTCATCGGCCCGGCCGGGATCTGCCGTTCCATGCGCTGGGTGACACCGATAAGCTGGCCGAGCGTTGTGGCGTAGGTGGCGGCGATCGAGGCGAAGATCGCGGTCTTTGCGTCAGGAGCATAGCCCGCCAGCAGCATCAGCGCCATGAACAGCAGGATCAGCACCGGCCGCACCAGATAGGTCGGCGACAGGGCAAACAGCGCCCAGCTGTTGGCGCGTGCCAGGCCCGACAAAAGGTCGGACATGGCGATCATCGGCAGGCAGATGACGCCGAGGATGAACGGGATCACATAGTAGTTCTCGATCCAGGGTGCCGCCAGCCAGACGCCGAGCGCGCCGAGCCCGGCAATCAGCGTCGAGGCGATCAGCACGAACAGACGGCTGGCCAGCACGATGCCGCGCAACTCGTCCATCAAGCCGCGCTCGCGGTATTCGGGAATGTAGCGGATGACGGAGGTGTGGAAGCCCAGGCAGGCGAGATTGCCGACGATGACCATCGTCACCCAGACGAGGACGAAGATGCCATATTCGAACGAGCCCATCCAGCGTGCCATCAGCACCTGGCTGACGAAGGCGATGACGGCGCTGACGATGCGGACCGAGAAGGCGATGACCGACATGCGGCTGGCCTCGCCGCGCTCGTCGGCGGTGAACAGCACGGCATCGATGCGGCCAAGCAACGGCCCCATGCGCAGCGCCCAACGCTGCGGCAAGAACCGCCCGGCAGTCGTGGCCGCGGAAAAGCGCACCCCGATTTCTCTCCGTTTTCCGCTTCTTTTTCAGGCGTTGGTGTAGCGGAGACACATTAAGAAACGGTTGGGTGAGGAGTTTCCTTCGCCCCGTCCCTATACGGGGAGAACGTGCCGGCAGGCGGATGAGGGGCGGCGCAGGCGTTTGAGGTTGCGCCGCTGTTTCATCATCGCCGAGGCGCGCAGCACGGAGACGTTGCCGATCAGGATAGCACCCGGCTTTATCGCAAGATCGTGCCTCAGATGGTGCCTTGGCTGCCAGAGGAAGAGGCCGCGCAGCTGAAGTTCGAGTTCGAGGCGGCTTAGTCGGCGGGACAGCGCCCCCCTCTGGCCTGCCGGCCATCTCCCCCTCAGGTGGGGAGATTGGCTAATCGCGAACGTCGGCACTCCAGCCCTTCGCTATCGCTCCGGGCGTTCGTCGTTCGAAAAGCCAAGCAATTGGCTTTTCGTCCGTTACGCGGACCACGCCTCACCCCCGTGAACGGGGAGAAGGAAAAGCGCCCCTTACGCAAACGCCCCGTGGCAGTGCTTGTACTTCTTTCCCGATCCGCAGGGGCAGGCTTCGTTGCGGCCGACTTTGCCCCAGGTGGCCTGGTTGTTGGGGTCGCGGTCTTCGGGGGCGACGATTGCGGTTGTCTCCGGGCGGACCAGGAGGGCGGTTTCGCCGCCTTCGAAGTCGTTTTCGCCGGTGGTGCCGTCGATATGGGTGCCGAACATGTCGGGGGCTTCCGGAGGCGGCGCTTCGGCGGCCTGCCGGACCAGTTCGACGCGCATCAGCTGCGCGGTGACGGCCTGGCGCAGATTGCCAAGCATGGCCTGGAAGAGCTCGAACGCCTCGCCCTTGTACTCCTGCAGCGGATCGCGCTGGGCGTAGCCGCGGAAGCCGACGACCGAACGCAGATGGTCGAGATTGACGATGTGCTCGCGCCACAGATGGTCGAGCGTCTGCAGCACCACCGAGCGCTCGACGTAGTTCATCACCTCGGGGCCAAAACGCTCGGCGCGCTCCTTGGCGGCGGCTTCGGCGGCCTGCGCGATGCGCTCGCGGATGTCGTCCTCGGCGATGCCCTCTTCCTTGGCCCAGTCCTCGACCGGCAGGTCGAGGTTCAGGAACTCGGCGATCTCGGCCTTCAGCCCGGCAACGTTCCACTGCTCGGCATAGGCGTTTTCGGGAATGGCCTTGGCGACGATCTCGTCGATGACGCCCTCGCGCATCTCGGCGATCGTTTCGGAGAGGCCTTCGCCGTCCATCAGTTCGATGCGCTGCTCGAACACCACCTTGCGCTGGTCGTTGGAGACGTCGTCATATTTCAACAGGTTCTTGCGGATGTCGAAGTTGCGCGCCTCGACCTTCTTCTGCGCCTTTTCCAGCGCCTTGTTGATCCACGGATGGATGATCGCCTCGTCTTCCTTGAGGCCGAGCTTCTGCAGCATGCCGTCCATGCGCTCGGAGCCGAAGATGCGCATCAGATCGTCCTGTAGCGACAGGAAGAATTTCGAGCGGCCGGGGTCGCCTTGTCTTCCTGAACGACCTCTAAGCTGGTTGTCGATGCGGCGCGATTCGTGGCGTTCGGTGGCCAGCACATAGAGGCCGCCGGCGGCCAGCGCCTTTTCCTTCAGCCGCTCAATGTCGGCAATGATTTCCTTTTCCCGCGCCTCGCGTTCGGGGCCGGCCGGCATGTCGCCCAGCTCTTCCTCGATCCGCATCTCGGCATTGCCGCCGAGCTTGATGTCGGTGCCGCGGCCGGCCATGTTGGTGGCGATGGTGATGGCGCCGGGCTTGCCTGCCTGGGCGACGATCGCCGCCTCGCGCTCGTGATGGCGAGCGTTCAGCACTTCGAAATCGGTAAAACCTTCCTTGCGCAGGCGCTCGGCCAGCTGCTCGGATTTTTCGATGGAGGTGGTGCCGACCAGCGTCGGCTGGCCCTTGGCGCTGGCTTCGCGGATCTCCCTGACGATCGCCTTGTATTTCTCCTCGACCGTCCGGTAGACCTCGTCGTCCTCGTCGATGCGGATCACCGGCAAATTGGTCGGGATCTCGGTGACTTCGAGGCCGTAGATGTTGCCGAATTCCTCTGCCTCGGTCAGCGCCGTGCCGGTCATGCCGGACAGCTTCTTGTAGAGGCGGAAATAGTTCTGGAAGGTGACGGAGGCGAGCGTCTGGTTCTCCGGCTGGATCGCCACATGCTCCTTGGCTTCGAGCGCCTGGTGCAGGCCTTCCGAATAGCGGCGGCCCGGCATCATGCGGCCGGTGAACTCGTCGATGATGACGATCTCGCCGTTGCGGACGATATAGTCCTTGTCCTTCTGGAACAGCCGGTGCGCCTTCAGCGCGTTGTTGACGTGGTGGACGATGGCGACGTTCTCGACGTCGTAGAGCGACTCGCCCTTGAGCAGGCCGGCGTCGCGCAAAAGGTTCTCGAGTTTCTCGGTGCCTTCCTCGGTGAAGATCGAGGTCTTCTGCTTCTCGTCGATCTCATAATCCTGCGGCTGCAGCTGGATGATGAAGGTGTCGATGGTGTTGTACATTTCCGAACGGTCCTCGAGCGGACCGGAAATGATCAACGGCGTGCGTGCCTCGTCGACCAGGATGGAATCGACTTCGTCGACGATCGCGTAATTGTGACCGCGCTGCACCATCTGGGCGCGCTCGTATTTCATGTTGTCGCGCAGATAGTCGAAGCCGAGCTCGTTGTTGGTGGCGTAGGTGACATCGGCGGCGTAGGCGGCGCTGCGCTCCTCGTCGGACAGGCCGTGGACGATGACGCCGACCGAGAGGCCGAGGAATTTGTAGACGCGGCCCATCCATTCGGAGTCGCGGGTGGCCAGATAGTCGTTGACGGTGACGACGTGGACGCCCTTGCCGGCAAGCGCGTTGAGGTAGACCGGCAGCGTCGCGACCAGGGTCTTGCCCTCGCCGGTGCGCATCTCGGCAATGCCGCCATTGTGCAGCACCATGCCGCCGATCAGCTGGACATCGAAGGGGCGCATGCCGAGCACGCGGCGCGCGGCCTCGCGGGCGGTGGCGAAGGCCGGCACCAACAGATCGTCGAGCGTGGCGCCGTTGGCGATGTCCTGGCGGAATTTCGCGGTGCGGCCGACCAATTCCTCATCGGAAAGCGCCCGCATCTCGTTTTCCATGGCGTTGATCGCCTCGACACGGGGCCGGGTCGATTTGACCCGACGGTCGTTGGAGGAACCGAAAACCTTACGGGCGAGACCGCCGAGACTGACCATCCAATGGTCCTTTCGATAGAATTCTCAATCTTGAGATGAGCGCCGGGCGGCCCCATCAATTCCACGTGAACGTGGACAAACACAAAAAGCGCCCGGAAAACGGTTCTGGACGCAAAGTCGTTGGACAGATAAGAGGGGGCTCAACTGATGTCAACGCCGCGCTGGCCCTGCTGGCTGCGCCAAATTCCGCCACAATCTGGCCGATCTGGAAGCACCCCTCTTAACAATCCCCACCGGAGTCCCCCTATGTCCCTGTTGTTTCGCCGCGCGTCGCTCGCCAGCCTTGGCTTGGCCGTCGGCCTGTCGGCCCTTTCGCTCTCGCCTGTGATGGCGCAGCAAACCGCTCCCGCTCCAGCGGATGCAGCAGCGCCAGCCGCGGCACCGGTCGATCCCAATAAGGTTATCGCCACGGTCAACGGTCAGCCCCTGACCGAAGCAGATCTGGTGCTTGCCGAAGGGGAATTGTCGCAGCAGTTCGCACAATTGCCGCCCGAGCAGCGCCGTGCCGCCGCCCTTTCGGCTGCCATCGAGATCCGCGTCATGGCCGCCCAGGCGGTCACCACAGGGCTCGACAAGGATCCCGACTTCCAGCGCCGCATGGCCTTCCTGCAGCAGCGCGCGCTGCATGGCGAGATGGTCGAGAAGGGTGTCGTCGACAAGGTCACCGACGCCGAGGTCCGCGCCCGTTACGACCAGGAAATCGCCAACACGCCGCCCACCAACGAGCTGCATGCCCGTCACATCCTCGTGAAGACGAAGGAAGAGGCCGAGGCGATCATCAAGCAGCTCGACGGCGGCGCCGACTTCCAGAAGCTCGCCAACGAGCACACCAGCGATCCGTCAGGCAAGACCAGCGGCGGCGATCTCGGCTGGTTCGGACCTGGCCAGATGGTGCCGGAGTTCGACAAGGCGGCCTCCGCGCTCGAGGTCGGCAAATACACCGAGCAGCCGGTGCAAACGCAGTTCGGCTGGCATGTCATCAAGCTTGAAGACAAGCGCACCAAGCAGCCGCCGGCCTTCGACGACGTCAAGGACCAGGCCAAGCAGGCGGTCATCCGCGACAAGTATTTCGCGCTGGTCAAGTCGCTGCGCGCCGGCGCCAAGGTCGAGATCCCCGACGCCAACCTGAAGAAGGCGGTCGATACGCTGGAAAGCGCCAAGTAAGACTGGCAGCTTTTTGAAAAGGGGCGCGGCAGCCAGGGGTTGCCGCGCCCTTTTTCATTCATTGCCGTCTTTACGAGGCAGGCGCCGCTATGCCTCGCATCACGTAGTTGACGGCCTTGCCGATGGTCGCTTCGTCCTCGTCGAGCCGGTTGGTCAGCAGATGTCTCCAGGCGAAGGAGGCGATCAGGTCGGCGACAACAGCTGAATCGATTTCGGCCGGGATTTCGCCCCTTGCCTTGGCGCGTTCGATGATCTGGGCGGTATGGGACCGTCGGCCCAGTGAGTAGTCGGCAAGGGCCGCGGCCGCGGTCTCGTCCGACTGTGCCTCGGCGATCAGCGACCGGAACACGCTTCCCGACGATGTCTCGCGCCAGTGGGCGAACAGGTTCTTCAGGAAGCCGACGAGATCCTCCTCCAGCCGCCCGGTATCGGGGACATCGACGCGCTTCTGGCGCTGGTAGACCTCAAGCAGCAACGCCGCCTTGCTCGGCCACCAGCGATAGATGGTGGGTTTGCCGGCGCGGGCCCGCCGCGCCACCGCCTCGATCGAGAAACCGGCATAACCGGCTTCGACCAGTACGGTCTCGGCGGCTTGGAGAATGGCCTCGGCGCTGTCGGGGTTGCGCCGCGCACCGATCGATCTGCGCGCCGGATCGGCGTCCTCGGCCATCTCTGTCGTCCTCGCCAAACACTTCGCCGGCAATATAGGTGACCCGACGCTCAAACGAAACGGCGCGTTTTCAAGCTTCTGGAGACTGGCTAGTCGGGGCAGGGGTTGGTCGTTTTTCTGGAACCTTACCGGCGTCTTGGTTGGCGAGGCCCCAAAAGAAAAACCCGCCGGAGGCGGGTCACTGGCGCAAATCAGCACCATGGACGAAAATGTAGCATAGCTGCTCTCACCCTGTCAAGAATAAATTCCTAATAACATGACCGCGGCCGGCGCAAACTGGCTGACACCGCCGGACCGGCCGTCGGACGATGTCTACTGCATGGCTTGCGACGTCTCGGAGCCCTGCTCCGAGGGGCGAGTTCGAGCTCCCGGACAAGAGCAACGAAAACGCCCTTGCGCCGGCGCGGTCTATCGGGCAAACCGGCCTTCCCTTGCGATTTTCCCGCCCGAGGCCTCCATGTCCACGACGATTTCGCCGCTTGCGCCGAAGAAATACCCGAAAATGCCAGAAATCGAGGGGGTGCGCATCGCAACCGCCGAGGCAGGGATAAAGTACAAGGGCCGCACCGATCTTTTGACCATGGTCTTCGATGAAGGCACTGCGGTCGCCGGCGTGTTCACGAAATCGAAATGCCCCTCGGCGCCGGTCGATTTCTGCCGGCAGAATCTCGGCGCGGGCAAGGCGCGGGTGCTGGTCGTCAATTCCGGCAACGCCAACGCCTTCACCGGCAAGAAGGGCCGCGAGTCGACCGCACTGACCGGCGAGGCGGCGGCGAAGGCGGCCGGCTGCACGGCAGCGGAGGTTTTCATGGCCTCGACCGGCGTCATCGGCGAGCCGCTCGACACCAGCAAATTCAGCCATCTGCTCGCGGGGCTGGTCAGCAACGGCAAGCCCGAGCTGTGGACCGAAGCGGCAAAGGCGATCATGACCACGGATACCTATCCGAAAGTGGCGACCGCGACCGTCAAGCTCGGCGACACCGATGTCACCATCAACGGCATTTCCAAGGGCGCCGGCATGATCGCGCCCGACATGGCGACGATGCTCTCCTTCATCGCCACCGACGCGCCGATCGCCGCACCTGTCCTGCAGGATCTGTTGTCGCGCGGCACGGCCAAGACTTTCAACGCGGTCACCGTTGACAGCGACACCTCGACCAGCGACACGCTGCTGATCTTCGCCACCGGCAAGGCCGCCAGGCGCGGCGCGCCGGAGATAACCGATCCCAAGGATGCCCGTCTCGGCACGTTCCGCCGGGCGCTCGGCAAGGTGCTGAAATCGCTGGCGCTGCAGGTGGTGCGCGACGGCGAAGGCGCCCGCAAGCAGGTCGAAGTCACCGTCACCGGCGCCAAATCGGCGCGCTCGGCCAAGCGCATCGCGCTGTCGATCGCCAATTCGCCGCTGGTCAAGACGGCAGTCGCCGGCGAGGACGCCAATTGGGGACGCGTCGTCATGGCCGTCGGCAAGGCCGGCGAACCCGCCGATCGCGACCGGCTGTCGATCTGGTTCGGCGACAACAGGCTGGCGCATGAAGGCGAGCGCGACCCCGGCTATTCCGAGGCCGCGACGTCGGCCTACATGAAGCGCGACGATATCCGCATCCGCGCCGATATCGGCATCGGCCGCGGCAAGGCGACGGTGTGGACCTGCGACCTCACCAAGGAATATGTCGCCATCAATGGCGATTACCGGAGCTGACGGTTTTGAGCTCCAGGCATCCGGCAAGCATGCTCGCGATCGTACGCCGTTACGAGGCGGCCGGCTTTCGCGCCTGGCCGGCGGCCGCCGTCCACTATGACGGCACCTGGGTGGTGCGGCTGACCGCCGGCCATCCGGCCAAGCGGCTGAACTCGGTCAATCCGCTCGATCCCGGCGACATCCAGCACATTGCCGACCGTATCGGCCGGGCCAGCCGCCGTTTCGATGCCTATGGCAGGCCGCTGACATTCCGCATGTCGCCGTTGTCGGGTCCCGATCTTGCTGGCCATCTCGACCGTGAGGGATGGAGCCGGTTCGACGAGTCGCTGGTCATGCGGCTGCCGCTGGCCGATGCGCAACTCGACGCTGCCATGGACCAGATCCCGCTGAAAGACATCAGCCGCTTCATCGGCGCGTCGCTCAAGGTCAGCGGTTCGGATGTTTCGCTGCGCCCCGGCCTGTCGGAGATCATCGGCGCCATCCAGCCCGAAGCCGGGCTGTTCGCGCTCGAAGATGGATCAGAAGCGCTGGCGACGCTGATCTGCGTGCATGACGGCGATCTCGCCGGCCTGTTCGAAGTCGCCACCGACAAGTCGGCACGCAACAGGGGCCACGGCCGCAACCTGATCCTGTCGGCACTGAAATGGGCACGGCTGCGGGGCGCACGGGAAGCCTGGCTGCAAGTCGAGGCCAACAATGTGCCGGCACTGGCGCTCTACCATTCGCTCGGCTTCGAGGAAGTCTATCGCTACCACTACCGCCGGCCGCCGGGTCATGAATGATGTCGTGATTGCCGGCAAGCGCCTGCTGCTGGTCGCCGCCTGCGCGCTGGTCGATGCCGACGGCCGGGTGCTTTTGGCGCAGCGGCCTCAGGGCAAGCAACTTGCCGGGCTGTGGGAATTTCCCGGCGGCAAGGTCGAGCCGGGCGAGACGCCCGAACAATGCATCATTCGCGAACTGCATGAGGAAATCGGCATCGAAACCGACATCCCGTGCCTGGCGCCGCTCACTTTCGCCAGCCATTCCTACGACGATTTCCACCTGCTGATGCCGCTGTTCATCTGCCGCCGCTTTCGCGGTATCGCGCAGCCCAGGGAAGGGCAGGCGCTGAAATGGGTAAGGCCGAAGCAGATGCGCGATTATCCGATGCCGCCGGCCGATGAGCCGCTGATCCCGTTCCTCATCGATCTTCTCTGAGGCTCCCGTCCGGCCGGTTCCTGGCCGAGGCGTTGTATCAGCCAGCATTAATGGAAGATTTATCTCGTCGTGAAAAATTGAAGCATGGCCGTTCGCGGCCGAGCCGTCGATTTGCCGGGGAGCGATAGCATGAGCCTAGACAGGGATTGGGACTCGATCCGGCCCGAGCGGGGGTTTCGCGCCGCCGATGCGGGCATGGGCATATTGCGCATAACGCTTCTGTTCGGTTCGGCCGCGGTGGCGCTGGCGCTGATCGCAACCCCTTTCCTCGACAGCCAGACACGCTCGCTGTCGGCCCGTGACGGTTTCGGCGGGCTCGACATGGCGGCCACAGGCTCGATCGGCCATCGCGAAACCTACACGCTGCGCCGCAGCGTGCTGCAGCCGCAGCCGAGCTCGGTCTGCATCATCAGGTCCAATGGCCGGAGCAGCGGCGACTGCTGACATGGTTAAGAAATTTCGCAAAGGCGGCGGTTTCACCGCCTGTTAAGCCTTTGCCGTTAACCTTTCTTAACAGGTCGGCTGTAAGGTCCCGGACAGAGGGGTTGAGGCCATGAAAGCAGTGCTGCTGGGTTTTCTGAACGACGAGACCGGCGCCACGGCCGTCGAATATGGCGTGATCATCGCCGTGCTGTCGCTGGCCATCGTCGGCGGTATCGGTGAGGTCCGCGACGGGATCATCTGGCTGTTCAGCGACAACAACAGCAAGCTTGCGAACGCTTTCGCACCCACTCCCTGATCCGGCTTTTCCGCGCCTGGGGCAGGATCATTGCCCGTCGGGCGCCTCCAGGATTGTTTTCAGCGAGACCTTGGCCGACCCTGGCTTCAGCGGTTTTTGCTGCGAAGCGTCGGGCGCCCAGCCGGACATCCAGACAATCGAGAAACTTGCCCTGACGCGGCCGTCGGGGTCGGAAAACCGCTCGGCGTAGATTTCCGCCGCGCGGGCAAACAGCTTGCGCGAGCCCGGCCGCCGGCTGCGATCGGTGAGCGCATTGGTCTCGCCCATGGCCCGCAGATCCGCGATCAGGTTGAACAGGCTGGCATAGCGCACCGTCACCGTCTCGACGTCGGCGACCGGCAGAGCGAGACCGGCGCGCTGCAGCAGCGCACCGGCATCGCGCACGTCGGTGAACGGGGCGACACGCGGGCTGGCGCCGCCGTAAAGCTCGGTCTCGGCCGCAAGCAGGCTTTCGCGCAACTCGAAAAGCGTACCGGCGCCGGCAAAGGCGCCGAGGAAAAGCCCATCCGGCCGCAACGCACGGCGGATCTGGATCAGCATGCCTGGGATGTCGTTCATGGCCTGCAGCGACAAGAGCGACACCGCCAGATCGAGGCTTTCCGGCTCGAACGGCACGGTTTCGAGCGGTGCGATCAGGCCGGCATCGCCACCGCTCAGGAAAGCCGTATCCGTCTCGACGCGGACAATGTCGGCGACCTTGCCGCTTTCAGCGAGCGTTTCGGCCGCCGCCGGCGTCTGGCAAAACAGCACGGCCGCCTTGCCGAACCGGCGCTCGACGGCGCCCAGCCGGTCGGCAAGGTCCTCGGCCGTGCGGCGCATGAGGAAGTCCGCGCCGTCGACCGGACGGGCAAGCGCGCGCCGCTTGTGCGTCAGCCACAGAGAGGTATCCATTATTGGCTGCAACGGGCAGATCCTTTGTTTGTCCACGCTCCGAGATCGTTGATATGGTGGCGCGCAGGAGCAACCACGTGGCCGATCCGATGCCCAAGATCAAGTCCATCGGGATCACGAACCTGGCCCGGTCGGTTGTCGGCTGGCCGGCGCGGATGCTGTTTCCGCCGGTCTGCGCCGGTTGCCGCCGGCATGTCTCGCAGCCGGGCGTGCTGTGCGGCGCCTGCTGGCCGAAGCTCAGGCTGCTGGAGCGGCCATGGTGCCCTGTCATGGGTACGCCGTTCACCCACCATATGGGCGAAGGCTTTCTGTCGGCCGAGGCGATTGCCGATCCGCCGCCTTTCGAGCGGGCGCGGGCGGCGGTCGCCTATTCCGGCGTTGCGCGCCAGATGGTGCAAGGGTTGAAATACCAGGATCGCACGGATCTGGCACCTTGGATGGCGCGCTGGATGATGCGTGCGGGTGCCGATCTCATCGCCGAGGCGGATGTGGTGGTGCCGGTGCCGCTGCACTGGCGACGGTTTTTCAGGCGGCGCTTCAACCAGTCGGCGGAACTGGCAAGGGCGGTCTCGGCACTTAGCGGATTGCCCTTCGCCCCGTCGGCGGTGCGGCGCGTGAAACTCACCCGCCAGCAGGTTGGGCTGGAGCGCGGCGAACGCGAGGAGAATGTGCGGGCCGCGTTCCGGGTGCCCGCCGAGGCGGAAATCGAGATCGCCGGCCGCAGGGTACTTTTGATCGACGATGTCTACACCACCGGCGCCACGGTGCGTTCCGCCACCAAGGCGCTGAAAAGGGGAGGTGCGGCCGCCGTCGACGTGCTGACCTTTGCGCGTGTGTTGCCGGGGGACTTTCGGGCGGACGAGTCCGCGACTATATAAGTCGGCAACGAACAGCGGAAATTCGTCATGACCGATGTCACGATCTACACCCGCATGATGTGCGGCTATTGCACGGCAGCCAAGCGGCTGCTCGAGCGCAAGGGCGTCGCCTTTACCGAGCACGATGCCTCCTTCTCGCCGGAATTGCGCCAGGAGATGATCTCCCGGGCGCATGGCCGCACGACCTTTCCGCAGATTTTCATCGGCGATACGCATGTCGGCGGCTGTGACGACCTCCACGAGCTGGAGGCCGAAGGCCGGCTGGACAAATTGCTCGCCAACGGCGCGACGAATTGAGGGAATGACGATGGGTGTTTTCAAGGCCGCTGCGATCCAGATGCGTTCGGGCGAGAGCCCCGAGCGCAACGCCGTCGATCTCGAACGGCTGGTGCGTGAAGCAGCCAGCCTGGGTGCCACCTACATCCAGACGCCGGAAATGACCGGGGCGCTGATCCGCGACAAGGAAGCTCGCGCCGCATCGTTCACGTCGGAAGACAAGGACATCGTCGTCGCGACCGCGCGCAGGCTGGCCAGGGAGCTCGGCATCTTCCTGCATATCGGCTCGACCGCCATTCTGCGCGCCGACGGCAAGCTCGCCAACCGGGCGCTGCTGTTCGGGCCGGATGGTGCTGCGCTCGCCGTCTACGACAAGATCCACATGTTCGACGTCGATCTCGACAATGGCGAGAGCTGGCGTGAGTCCGCCGCCTATGAACCGGGAACCGAGGCCGTCGTCACCGACATCGAGGGTGCAAAGCTCGGCTTCGCCGTTTGCTACGATCTGCGCTTTCCGCAACTCTTCCGCGCCGAGGCGTTGGCCGGCGCAGACCTGCTTTCCGTACCGGCTGCCTTCACCCGCCAGACGGGCGAGGCGCACTGGCACGTGCTGCTCAGGGCCCGCGCCATCGAGAACGGCGCCTATGTCGTCGCCGCCGCGCAAGGCGGCTTGCATGAAGACGGCCGCGAGACTTACGGCCATTCGCTGATCGTCGATCCGTGGGGCCGGATCATTGCGGAAGCCGCGCATGACGAACCGGCGGTGATCGTCGCCGAGATCGATCCGGCGCAGTCGCTTGCCGCGCGCAAGAAGATCCCCAATCTCAGGAATGCGCGGGATTTCGCCGTCAATGCCGGCTCGGGCGAGGCGCCGCGGCTCAGGGGTGCAGCCTCTTGATCCGTTTTGCCCTGATCTGCGAGCACGAGCACGAATTCGAAGGCTGGTTCCGCAGCAACGACGATTTCGATACCCAGAAGAAGCGCGGCTTCGTCGATTGCCCGAGCTGCGGTTCGCACAAGGTGCAGAAAGCACTGATGGCGCCGGCCGTCTCCACGGCGCGCAAGCAGGAAACCATAGCGCTGGCCATGGGCGAGGCGCAGAAGCAGGCTTTGGCGCAGCTCAAGGCGATGGCCGAGAAGGTGCGCGAGAATGCCGATTATGTCGGCGACAAGTTCGCCGAGGAAGCGCGAAAGATCCATTTCGGCGAGAGCGACCCGCGCGGCATCTATGGCGAGGCGACGCTGGACGAGGCCAAGAGCCTGGTCGAGGACGGCGTCGAGTTCATGCCGATCCCGGTGTTTCCGGACGACCGCAACTGAGTTCCGAGGGAGCTTTGCGCGACCCAGAAGCGATTGAGCCGCGACGCAGCATAAGAGCCGTCGTTGGCCGATTGGCCCGCTGGGGCGCCGTCAAGCTTAGCGGTACCCGAATGATCGACGGGTTGCTCATCATCAGCGACAAGGGAACCGACAAGATCGTCGAGGCGCTTCAGCTTATTCGTGATTTTGATCCAGTGCGCTACAGACGGCTGCTTGGTGACGTAAGACAGGTATTTGTCACAACCCTTCCTGCTTCCGTCGCGCAATGGGCAAACTCTTCCAAGGCATGCGAATTGGACGAGCGCCATATCATCAGCGAAGGGACGACGCCGGAATTGGTCGCTTCGATTATCGTCCATGAAGCCACCCACGCGCGGCTTATGCGATGTGGTATCGGCTACGAAGAGGCGCTGCGGGATCGCGTGGAGCAGGTCTGTCTGCGTCGAGAAATAGCCTTTGCGGCCAGATTGCCGACCGGAAAGGGCCGGAGCCAGCAAGCCGAAGCGACACTCGAGGCCATGCCGGACTTTTCCGACAAGGCGATGAGTGAGCGCTATCTCAGCGGTTTGCGGGATGCTCTGCTCTACCTCAACATGCCGACCCGGCTTGTCGACCTCACCGTATCATACCGCCGCTGGAAACACCGGCGCCGGTTCTCGCGGCAGCCTACGAACTGACCCGGCTTAGCTCACGCTCCCGATCAATTTCTCAAGCAGCCGAGAGAGCGTCTCCCGTTCGGCCGGTGTCAGGCCGGAAAGAATCTCATGCTCGTTGGCAACATGGGCGGCAATAGCCTCATCGATCAACGCGAGACCCTTTTCGGTCAGCCGCACGACAATGCCGCGCCGATCGTTGGGGTGCGGCCCGCGCAAGATCAATCCGGACGTTTCGAGCCGGTCGAGCCGGTTGGTCATGGCGCCTGACGTCACCATCGTCGCTTCATAGAGGGCGGTCGGCGTCAGGGCGTAGGGTGATCCAGAGCGGCGCAGCGTTGCCAGCACGTCGAATTCCCCGGACTGCAATCCATAACGGGCAAACAACGGCGCCAGGCGCTCGCGGGCGATCAGCGAGGCGGCCTCGTTCAGCCGCCCGAGCACACCCATCGGCGAGACGTCCAGATCGGGTCGTTCCCGCTTCCATTGCTCGATCGCCCGTGCTGCCCTGTCCAACTGTCTCACCATCATTTATCTTGACGTTAAGAATCTTTCCGTTATCTTACTGCAAGATGCAATGCCGGCCAAGAGCCGCGCTACAGGATTCGGTCAATGAAGCTTCTCTGGGATTCGGCGCTCGGCCTGCTGGTCGTCACCGGCGGCCTGCTCGGCCTGACGCTGCCGTTCGGCAAGCTCGCCACGGCTGCCGGCGTGCCGGCCATGGTCTGGGCCTTCGTCATCTCGCTCGGCGCCGGCGGGGTCTTGCTGTGCATGCTCTTGGCTCGCGGCAAGCGGGTCCGGCTCACCGCGCACAAATTGCGCTATTTCTTCGTCACCGCCGCGGTGTCCTATGCTGTCCCCAATCTCCTGATGTTCTCGGCCATCCCGCATCTGGGCGCCGGCTACACCGGCATCATGTTCACGCTGTCGCCGGTCATCACGCTGGTGTTCTCGATCCTGCTGCGTGTCCGGCGCCCCAACATGCTGGGCATTGCCGGCATCGCCGTCGGCTTCGTCGGCGCCGTCATGGTCGCGGTGACGCGCGGCGAGGCCGGCCAGCCGGCCGATTTGTTCTGGGTGGCGATGGGGTTGCTCATCCCGGTCAGCCTTGCCGCCGGCAACATCTATCGCACGGTCGACTGGCCGGACGGTACCGGCCCGATCGAGCTTGCCGTCGGCAGCCATCTGGCGTCGGCGGCGATGCTGCTTGCCGGCATTCTCCTCCTGTTCGGCGGCGAAGCTTTCGTCCCACTCGGCGGCGTGCCGCTGGTCGTCGTCGCGCAGGTTGCGTCGGCATCGGCGATGTTCGCGTTCTTCTTCCGGCTGCAGGCGGTCGGCGGTCCGGTCTATCTCAGCCAGATCGGTTATGTGGCGGCGGCCGTCGGCCTGTTTGCCGGAACCCTCTTCCTCGGCGAGCACTATCAACTGCTGACCTGGGCAGGCGCGCTCATCATCACTGCCGGCGTGTTCATCACCACCAGGGCACAAAGCCAGAAGGCGTGAGCGGTCGCAGGGGATCCGAACTGCCTTCGCGCCTGGAGCCGATCTCACCTGAATTTGTATCCAGATCTGCTTTATCTTCTTGTTTGAGCGTGGTCTTTTCCGAGGACCTTTCCCTTTTTGGAATCGTGCTCTGGAGCAAGCCATGACCGAACCGAAGACATCCGAGGGGACTGCCGTCGATGTAGCTGATTTTCGCGCCGCGATGCGGCTGATCGTCGGCAATGTCAGCGTCATCACCGCCGGCACCGGCGAGGATCGCTCCGGTCTGGTGGTCATTTCGGTCGTCTCGCTGTCGGCCGAGCCGCCCAAGGTGATCGCCTGTGTCAACCGGTCATCGTCGACCTGGCCGGTGATCGAACGCTACCGGCATTTCGGCGTCAACTCGCTTGGCCCCCAGCATCAGCGCGTGGCCGAGCGGTTCTCCGGCTTCGGCGGCATCAAGGGCAAGGACCGCTATGAGGGCGCCGAATGGGTGACGCTCAAGACCGGAGCTTTGCTGCTTTCGGATGCGGTGGCCGCATTCGACTGCAGCCTCGATGAAATGATCGATCGCGGAACGCATTCCATCGTCATCGGTTCGGTCGAGGCCGTGCGCACGTCCGATGCCGGCCAGGCGCTGATCTACTGGCGCGGCGGCTACAGGCCGCTGAATTCTGAATAAGGTCAGACCGAGCCTTTTTCCGCCAGGACCATGTAGTTGACGTCCATGTCCTTCGACCGCGCCCAGCGGTCGGCCAGCGGATTGTAGGTGACGCCGGTGCGGTCGATGATGGTCAGGCCGGCGCCGCCAAGCGCCTTTTCGAGTTCTTCCGGGCGCACCAGCTTGCCGAACTGGTGGGTGCCGCGCGGCAGCCAGCGCAGCACATATTCGGCGCCGATGATGGCTAAGCCCAGCGCCTTCAGCGTGCGGTTGATGGTGGCCACGAACATGATGCCGCCGGGCCGCACCATCTCGCCGCATTTGGCGACGAAGAGGTCTATGTCGGCGACATGCTCGACCACTTCCATGTTGAGGATGACGTCGAATTTCTCGCCGGCGTCGGCAAGGTCCTCGGCCGTCGTGGCGCGATAGTCGACGCTGACATTGCCTTCGGCGGCGTGCAGCTTGGCCACTTCGATGTTGGTTTCGGAGGCATCCGCGCCCACAACCTCGGCGCCAAGCCGCGCCATCGGCTCGCACAAAAGTCCGCCGCCGCAACCGATGTCGAGGATGCGCAGTCCCTCGAAAGGCCTTGCAGCGCGTGGGTCACGGCCGAAGCGCGTCGCTATCTGGTCGCGGATATAGGCCAGCCGGACCGGATTGAATTTGTGCAGGGGACGGAACTTGCCGTTCGGGTTCCACCATTCGGCGGCAAGGGCGGAAAAGCGTTCCACTTCTCCGGCATCGATCGTCGATCGTCGGGGCTCTGGCATAGTTGGTCTCCTCGACACTACAGCGCCGCGCGTCCTCTTGGACGCGCAAAGGACGCTGTAGCACTTTAGATTCTGCGCATGATCCTTTCCGAAATCGACTTCGATTTCGGGGTCATGCGCTAGGAAGTCGGGCGTGAGGCCGCGAATGTCAAGGCAACAATTTTCCTCTGCCGGCAGGGAGTTGGATTCTGTCAGGGCATGTCAGCTGGAGTGCGCCGCGGTGAAACACAATTGGCCTGGCGGGCGAAGGAACACATCATCGTTTTGAACTCGAAGGAGGTGACGATGACAGCAATGACGGCTTCGATCCTCTGGCATCGGCTGGACGTGGAGGGGCATGATGCCTGTCTGCTTGCGCAGACCGATGGCGGGCACAGCCTCAAGGGACAAGCCATCTTCATCCAGGACGGCAAGCCGTGCTGCCTCGCCTACGAGGTGGATTGCGATGCCGGCTGGCACACACGGGCGGCGCTTGTCGAAGGCTTTCTCGGCACGCGCCAGCTGCACTATGCGATCGAACGCGATTTCAACGGCCAGTGGACGCTGAACGGCGAAGTCCAGCAGGGTGTCGACGGTCTTGTCGACGTCGATCTTGGCTTCACACCGGCATCGAACCTGCTGGCGATCCGCCGGTATGGCCTCGGGATCGGCGAAGCGTCGCCTGCCCCGGCTGCCTACCTGACTTTCCCTGAACTGAGCCTGGTGCGCCTCGATCAGACCTATCGGCGTCTCGACACGGTTCGCTATGCCTATGCCGCGCCGGTGTTCGGCTATGACGAGACCCTCAATGTCTCGCCGCACGGCTTCGTTGCGACTATCCCGGCCTGTGGAGAAGCGCGGCTGCGTCAGGCTGAAGCGATTGTGATCAGTCCGCTGCGACTTGCGTCGTGCCGAGCACGTCACGCAGTTTCGCCGCCAGTTGCTCAATGGTGAAGGGCTTGGCGAGGAAATGCACGTCGTGGTCGAGCACGCCGTTGTGGACCACGGCGTTCCTGGTGAAGCCGGTGGTGAAGATCACCTTCAGCAGCGGCATGCGGGCAACGGCCTCTTCCGCCAGCTTGCGGCCGTTCATGACGGGCATGACGATGTCGGTGAACAGCAGAGCGACCTTCGGGTTCTCCGCCAGTTTCTGCAACGCTTCCTCGCCACTCGCGGCATCAATGACGGTGTATCCGAGTTCGCGTATGGCCTCGACGGTGGAGACCCGCACGCGGGCATCATCCTCGACGACAAGGATCGTTTCGGCGACCGGTGCGGCGGGGTTGTCGCCGCGCCCGGTGGGCACGGCCGGCTCTTCGGCGCCGAAATACCGCGGCAAGTAGATCTTGATTGTCGTGCCTTCGCCGGGCTCGGAATAGATGTTGACGTGGCCGCCCGACTGTTTGACGAAGCCGAACACCTGGCTCAATCCAAGGCCGGTGCCCTTGTTGACCGGCTTGGTGGTGAAGAAGGGTTCGAAGGCCTTGGCCATGACATCGGGGGTCATGCCCGAACCGGTATCGCTGACGGCGATCATCACATACTGGCCGGCCGCGACTTCGGCATGGGCGGCGGCGTAGCTGTCGTCGAGATGGCTGTTGGCGGTCTCGATGGTCAGCTTGCCGTCATCGCCCATGGCGTCGCGGGCGTTGACAGCCAGGTTGAGAACGGCGTTCTCGATCTGGCTCGGGTCGGCATGGGTTTTCCACAAGCCTCCCGCCAGCACCGTTTCGATGCGTATGGTTTCGCCGAGTGCCCGCCGGATCAGGTCGGACATCCCGGTCAGCAGGCGGTTGGCGTCGACGATCTGCGGCGCCAGCGGCTGCTGACGCGAGAAGGCGAGCAGCCGGGCCGTCAGATTGGCGGCACGGGTCGCGGCATCGATCGCCGCGTCGATGAATTGTGCGATGTCGTGCTCGCCGCGCGCCAGCTTGCGCTGGGCGAGGTTCATGGCGCTGATGATCACCGCCAGCATGTTGTTGAAGTCGTGGGCGATGCCGCCTGTAAGCTGGCCGACCGCCTCCATCTTGTGCATCTGGCGGATCTGGGATTCTGCCTTTTCACGTGTCTCGATCTCACTGCCGAGCGCGACGTTCTTGCGCACCAACTCCTCCTGGGCGACGACCACCTCAAGGAAGCGGCGGCGCGATTCCCTGATCGCGTAGCCGGCAAGCAGGAAGATCGCCAGCAGTGCCGCCACCGAACCGATGCGTAGCCAGGTCTCGACCTGGTCGGTATGCGCGTCGCGCGCGGCGACGGCTGCGGCGCTGATGCGTCGGACCGTATCCATGCTGGTTCGGATTTCGTCCATGACTGCCTTGCCCTGGCCGCTGCGAATCAGATCCAGCGCTTTCGTCGCATTGCCCTGGTCGTACAGGGCAATCGTCTCGGCCAGTTCAGCCTGCTTTTGCGAAAGCGCGTCCTTGATGTGGTTGATCGGCTGGACGAACTGGTCGTCGGGGGCGGTCAAGCTGTCGATACGGGCAAGTTGCCCCGGAATGGCGCCGACAGCGCTCCGATAGGGTTCGAGATAGGATTTCTCGCCGGTCAGCAGGTAGCCACGCTGGCCGTTCTCGGCTTCCTGTGCCAGAGAAAGCAGACCCGAAAGCAATTGCTGATATTCGATTGCCTCGCGCGCGGCGGCGCGGTTGGCCCGCTGTTCCTCGACCAGCATGGCACGGCTGCCGACAATAAGCGCCAGCACCGCAAAGCCTGCGACAAGCGGGAGCGATTGCCATCGCATGGCACGTCGAAACCGAGCAATCATCATCTGCTATGCCGAACCAAAAGAATTCCCCGCAGGCAGCATTTCGTAGGCGGCGCCGGGGCGGAAGGCAATATGCCGGCTTCTGGAGCCGGCAATTGGCCGCCAGCCTTGCGAAACCTTCGTCATTTGGCTAAGGAGGCCGCGCATTCAGCGGCCGGCGTCAGCCGGCCTTCCGCTTTTCGGGATTCCGGCTTTTGGCTGGGATCCGGCTTCAGGCAAAGGCATTTCGCTCCCATGGCGCGCATCGTGATGAAATTCGGCGGAACCTCCGTCGCCGACATCGCCCGCATCCGCAACGTGGCGCGTCACGTCAAACGCGAGGTCGACGCCGGCCATGAGGTGGCGGTGGTCGTTTCGGCGATGGCCGGGAAGACCAACGAACTGGTCGGCTGGACGCGTGAGGCCTCGCCGATGCATGACGCACGCGAATATGATGCGGTCGTCGCTTCCGGCGAGCAGGTCACGGCCGGCCTGCTGGCCATCACTTTGCAGAACATGGGCGTGCACGCCCGCTCCTGGCAGGGCTGGCAGATCCCGATCAAGACCGATAATGCGCATGGGGCGGCGCGCATCCTCGACATTGACGGTGCGTTCCTGATCAAGCGCTTCGGCGAGGGCCAGGTGGCGGTGATTGCCGGGTTCCAGGGCATCGGCCCGGACAATCGTATTGCCACGCTCGGCCGCGGCGGCTCCGACACCAGTGCTGTCGCCATCGCTGCGGCGGTCAAAGCCGATCGCTGTGACATCTACACCGATGTCGACGGGGTCTACACCACCGATCCACGCATCGAGCCCAAGGCGCGGCGGCTGGCCAAGATCTCGTTCGAGGAAATGCTTGAAATGGCCTCGCTCGGCGCCAAGGTTCTGCAGGTGCGTTCGGTCGAGCTTGCCATGGTGCACAGGGTGCGTACCTTCGTGCGGTCGTCCTTCGACGATCCCGACGCGCCCGGAATGGGGGATTTGTTCAATCCGCCCGGAACGCTCATTTGCGACGAGGAAGAGATCGTGGAACAGCAGGTCGTCACCGGAATTGCCTACGCCAAGGACGAAGCGCAGATTTCACTGCGCCGGGTCGGCGACCGGCCGGGCGTTGCCGCCGGCATCTTCGGGCCGCTGGCCGAGGCCAACATCAATGTCGACATGATCGTCCAGAACATTTCCGAGGACGGCAAGTTCACCGACATGACCTTTACCGTGCCGTCGGGCGATGTCGACAAGGCGCTGGCCGTGCTTGAACGCCTCAAGGCCTCTATCGGCTACGATGTCGTGCAGTCGGAAGCCGGCATGTCGAAGGTTTCGGTCATCGGCATCGGCATGAGGAGCCATGCCGGCGTCGCCGCCACCGCTTTCAAGGCGCTGGCCGACAAATCGATCAACATCCGCGCCATCACGACCTCGGAGATCAAGATTTCGATCCTGATCGACGGCCCCTATACGGAACTTGCGGTTCGTACTTTGCATTCCGTCTACGGTCTGGATAAGCAGTAGCGAGAACGATTTGAGTTGTTGCGTGTGCGCCGGTCGCGGTGGAAACTGCGGCGGGCAGAATGCCCATTGGAGAACAAGCCGCGATGCGTGATCAGGCCAGTGGCCCGCGCGTTTTGCTCAAACGGCTCCGCGAGCTCATGCAGGAGCCGCTGGAGCCGCAGGAGCGGCTTGACCGGATTGTGCGCGACATCGCCTCAAACATGGTCGCGGAAGTCTGCTCGCTCTATGTGCTGCGTGCCGATTCGGTGCTCGAACTCTACGCCACCGAAGGTCTGAACCCGAACGCCGTCCATTTGGCGCAGTTGCGGCTGGGCCAAGGCCTGGTCGGCACGATCGCCGCCAGCGCGCGGCCGCTCAACCTGTCCAATGCGCAGGAACACCCTGCCTTCGCCTACCTGCCGGAGACCGGGGAAGAGATCTACAACTCGTTCCTGGGCGTGCCGGTGCTGCGGGCAGGGCGCACGCTGGGCGTGCTGGTGGTGCAGAACAAGACCATGCGCCACTACCGCGACGACGAGGTCGAGGCGCTGGAAACCACGGCGATGGTGATCGCCGAGATGATCGCCACCGGCGATCTGGTGCGGCTGACCCGGCCCGGCCTCGAACTCGATCTGCGCCGTCCTGTCAGCTTCACCGGCCTGTCCTTCAATGAAGGTGTCGGGCTTGGCCATGTCGTGCTGCACGAGCCGCGCATCGTCGTCACCAATCTGTTCAACGAGGACAGCGAGGAAGAGGTTCGCCGGTTGGAGACCTCACTCAGCTCGCTCAGGCTGTCCATCGACGACATGCTGGAACGCCGCGACGTCGCCTTCGAGGGCGAGCATCGCCAGGTGCTGGAAGCCTATCGCATGTTCGCCAACGATCGCGGCTGGGTGCGACGGCTGGAAGAGGCGATCCGCAACGGCCTGACGGCGGAAGCCGCGGTGGAAAAGGTGCAGAGCGACATGCGCGCCCGCATGCTGCACATGACCGATCCCTATCTGCGCGAGCGGATGAGCGATTTCGACGACCTCGCCAACCGCCTGCTACGCCAGCTGATGGGGCGCGGGCCGGAAGATGTCGCGGCATCGCTGCCTAAGGACGCCATCATCGTCGCCCGTTCGATGGGGGCTGCCGAACTGCTCGATTATCCCCGCGACAAGATGCGCGGGCTGGTGCTCGAGGACGGTGCAGCGACCAGCCACGTCGTCATCGTCGCGCGTGCCATGGGCATCCCCGTCGCCGGCCAGATGAAGGGCGCTGTTTCCATGGCGGAAAACGGCGATGCCATCATCGTCGACGGCGAGGAGGGCGTGATCCATTTGCGGCCGCAGCCAGATCTCGAGGCCGCTTATGCCGAAAAAGTGCGTTTCAGGGCGCGCCGGCAAGAGGTCTACCGCGAACTGCGCAAGAAGCCGTCGACGACCAGGGATGGTGTACAGGTCGATTTGCTGATGAATGCCGGTCTCGCCGTCGACCTGCCGCAGCTTGCCGAAGCGGGCGCGGCCGGCATCGGTCTGTTCCGCACCGAATTGCAATTCATGGTCGCTTCCACCTTTCCCCGGGCCGAGGCCCAGGAAAAGCTCTACCGCGACGTGCTCGAAGCGGCGCGCGGCAAGCCCGTCACCTTCCGCACCATCGACATTGGCGGCGACAAGGTGCTGCCCTATTTCAAGGGCGCGATCCAGGAAGAGAACCCGGCGCTTGGCTGGCGGGCGATCCGCCTGACGCTCGACCGGCCGGGCCTGCTACGCACCCAGATACGCGCTTTGCTCAAGGCCAGCGGCGGGCGTGAGCTGAAGCTGATGCTGCCGATGGTGACCGAACTCGGCGAGATCGCCCAGGCACGCGAGATCATCGACCGCGAGGTGCGGCATTTGTCGCGCTTTGCCCATCATTTGCCGACCAGCCTGAAGCTGGGGGCGATGCTTGAAGTGCCATCGCTGCTGTTCCAACTCGATGAATTGATGAAAGCGGTCGATTTCGTCTCGGTCGGTTCGAACGATTTGTTCCAGTTCGTCATGGCCGTCGACCGCGGCAACACGCAACTGGCCAACCGCTTCGACACGCTGTCGGCACCCTTCTTGCGCGTCCTCAAGCAGATCGCCGATGCCGGCGTCCGCAATCACACGCCGGTGACGCTGTGCGGCGAACTCGCCGGCAAGCCGATCTCGGCGATGGCGTTGATCGGCCTTGGTTTCCGCTCGATCTCGATGTCGCCGGCCTCGATCGGGCCGGTCAAGGCGATGCTGACGGAACTGCCGCTGGACGAATTGAAGGCGTTTTTCGACGACAATCTGATGGCTCCGGCACAGGGCCTGCCGATGCGGGCGCTGCTGCAGGCCTTTGCCGACGACCGTTCGATCCCGTTATAGCAGCCTCATCATGGTCAATTTGCCCCGCGATCGTATGGATCAAGTCGTCAAGCGTTTCGAGATGCTCGAAGCGCAGATGTCGGCCGGCCCGGCGCCGGACGCCTATGTGCGGATGGCGTCCGAATATGCCGAAATCCAGGACATGGTGGCCAAGGTCAGGGCGCTGCGCGCGGCCGAGCATGAACAGGCCGACCTCGAAGCCATGCTTGCCGACAGGGGCACCGACGCCGAGATGCGGGCGCTGGCCGAGGCCGAGCTGCCAGGGGTCGAAGACCGCATCGAGGCGCTGCAGAAGGACATTCAGATCCTGCTGTTGCCCAGGGATGCCGCCGACGACAAGAACGCCATTCTCGAAATCCGCGCCGGCACCGGCGGCGATGAGGCCGCGCTTTTCGCCGGCGACCTGTTTCGCATGTACGAACGCTACGCCGCCGAACGCGGCTGGCGTTTCGAGACCGCCTCGGCCAGCGATGGCGACGCCGGCGGCTACAAGGAAATCATCGCCACGGTGTCGGGCAAGGGCGTCTTTGCGCATCTGAAATTCGAATCCGGCGTGCACCGCGTACAGCGCGTGCCGGCGACCGAGGCCAGCGGGCGCATCCACACGTCGGCGGCAACCGTCGCGGTGCTGCCCGAAGCCGAAGAGGTCGACATCGACATCAGGGCCGAAGATATCCGCATCGACACGATGCGCGCCTCGGGTTCGGGCGGCCAGCACGTCAACACCACCGATTCGGCGGTCCGCATCACCCATCTGCCGACCGGCATCATGGTCGTGCAGGCTGAGAAATCGCAGCACCAGAACCGCGCCAAGGCGATGCAGATCCTGCGCGCCCGCCTCTATGATCTCGAACGCGGCAAGGCTGACGAGGAGCGCTCCGAATCGCGCAAGTCACAGGTCGGCTCCGGTGACCGCTCGGAACGCATCCGCACCTATAATTTCCCGCAAGGGCGCGTCACCGACCATCGCATCAATTTGACGCTCTACAAGCTCGACCGGGTGATGATGGGCGAACTCGACGAGATCATCAACGCGCTGATCGCCGATCATCAGTCCAAGCTGCTCGCCGACATCGGCATCGATGACTGACCTGCCCAACGCGCTCGGGCCGCTGCTGCGGGAAGCGCGGGCTCGGCTCGGCAGCACCGTCGACGACCCGGCGCTCGATGCGAGGCTGATCGTCGAGCATTTTTCGGGCACGACGCGCACGCAAGCCATTGCGGACCCCGAACGCAGGGTCGGCGCCGGCGCTGTTGCCGAAATCGATGCCGCGTTGAGACGCCGCGCCGGCGGCGAACCTGTGCATCGCATCCTCGGCTATCGTGAATTCTACGGTTTGCGCCTGTCGCTGTCGCCGGAAACGCTGGAACCGCGGCCGGATACCGAAACGCTGGTCGAGGCGATATTGCCCTTCGTCAAGGCGGTTGCGACGCAGGAAGGCGAGTGTCGCATCCTCGATCTTGGCACCGGCACCGGCGCCATTGCGCTGGCGCTGCTCAGCGTCGTGCCGACGGCTAATGCCACCGGCGTCGATCTGTCCGCGGGTGCGCTGGCGACGGCGGCCCGCAATGCCGGGCAACTGGGCCTTGCGGGCCGGTTCACGGGGCTGCAGTCGGACTGGTTCGAAAAAGTTTCCGGCCGGTACCATGTAATTGTCGCAAACCCTCCCTATATATCTTCCGAAGACATTGGAAATCTGCAGGACGAAGTCCGCAATTTCGACCCGCGCCTAGCCCTGGATGGCGGCGCGGACGGTCTGAACCCCTACAGAACCATCGCTGCGGAAGCGGCAAGGTTTTTGGAAATTGAAGGCAGAATTGCGGTCGAGATCGGCCATACGCAACGCAACGAGGTCTGCGAGATATTCACTGCAGCCGGCTACGTGCCGGGCAGTGTTTTCCGTGACCTCGGTGGAAACGACAGGGTTATTGTCTTTGAAAGGATAAAGCCTTGACGCAGTGCAAAAAAGCGCTTGGCAATGCCGGGGAATGCGGCTAGGGTCGCCTTAACCGGATGAGACGAAGCAGGCAGTGCTCTTAGCGATTCGGTTTTCCTTGGAAATAGCTGCCTTCTTGCGCAAACGATGCCCAAGCTTCGTGCGGGAATCGTCCGGCAAGTGATGTAACCGGAACAGGATGACACGTGGCGCCAACGCAATCGATGCGGGCGAACGCCGGTGAAGAGACGAAACGGCTGGCTGCATGAGCGCCTCCGTTCGTGAAGAGTTTTTCGAAAATTTCAAAATGAAGAGAGTTTGATGAGGCCACAACAGCAGAACAGGCGCATGCGCGGTCGCAACAACAATGGCGGCGGCGGTGGTAACAATAACAACAATAACAACAACAACCGCAAGGGGCCTAATCCCCTGACGCGCAACTACGAGAGCAATGGCCCGGACGTGAAGATCCGGGGTTCGGCTCAGCAGATCGCCGAAAAATACGCCACCCTTGCCCGTGATTCACACAGCTCCGGCGACCGGGTCATGGCGGAGAACTATCTCCAGCACGCCGAGCATTACAATCGCATCATTGCGGCCGCACAGGCGCAGATGCCGATCCAGAACACGCAGCAGAATCGCGATGATTTCGACGATGATGGCGATGAGGACCGCGACGATTTCGACAATAGCGGCAACAACAGCAACGCTGCTTCCGACGTCCAGATCCCGGTGGTCAACCATGGCGCCGGCCCGCAGCCGGTTATCGAAGGTACGCCGGCCGAGGTCGCGCTGAACCGGGAAGGTGGCCGCGAGGCCCGCGATAACAATGGCGGGCGCAACAATGGCGGCCGCGACAACAATGGCGGGCGCCATCGTGATCGCCGCCCCAATGGCGGCTATGGCCAGAACGGCCAGCGCGACTTTTCATCGTCCGCCGAGCAAGGTGGTCAGCCCCAGGGCAACGAGATCCCGGTCCAGGGCGAAGCCGTTTCGCCGACCGAATCTGTGGCGCCGGCCGAACCGGCTCCGTCGTTCGAGAACCTTTCCCCGGCAGGTCTTGCCGCCCAGGCCGAACTCAACGAGGCGGCCGCCGAAAGCGGTGCTGCCCGTCGTCCGCGTCGTCCGCGCCGCCCGCGCGTCAACGCCGATCAGGTTGATGGCGGTAGTGACAATGCCAGTTCCGGGACCGACGCCGGCGAGGTGGCTGCGGCCCCGGCCGACAGCGGCAACGCCCAACCGGTCAATGTCGATATCGATAACTGACCCAACGGCATTTCAAGGCATTGAGCGGCGGAGAGAAATCTCCGCCGTTTTCGTTTGGGCGGCCGTGCAATATTATGTGGTTGCCGATATCGGGACGTCTTGAGGGTTCAGCGCCTGTGCACCATATCAGCCTCAACTGGACCCGGCTCGAATGAGCGGGTCCGTCACCGCAATCGGATCCGGTGCCGCAAAGCGGGCCGGTGATGGAAGGAGACAGATATGAACCTTGAGAAATACTCAGAGCGCGTGCGCGGCTTTATCCAGTCCGCGCAGACCATGGCGCTTTCCCGCAACCACCAGCAATTCACCCCTGAACATATCCTGAAAGTGCTCGTCGACGACGACGAGGGCTTGGCCGCGTCGCTGATCGAACGCGCCGGCGGCAACGTCCGCGACGTCAAGCTTGGCGTCGAGACGGCGCTCGAAGCGATGCCCAAGGTCGAGGGCGGCAATGGCCAGCTCTATCTGGCCCAGCCGCTGGCGAAAGTGTTTTCGACCGCCGAGGAACTGGCCAAGAAAGCCGGCGACAGTTTTGTCACGGTCGAGCGGCTCTTGCAGGCGCTCGCCATGGAAAAGTCGGCCAAGACCGCCGACATACTGGCCAAGGCCGGCGTCACCGCGCAGGCGCTCAACCAGGTCATCAACGATGTCCGCAAGGGCCGCACCGCCGATTCGGCGAGTGCCGAACAGGGCTACGACGCGCTGAAGAAATACGCGCGCGACCTGACTGCGGATGCCCGTGCCGGCAAGCTGGACCCCGTGATCGGCCGTGACGACGAGATCCGCCGCACCATCCAGGTGCTGTCGCGCCGCACCAAGAACAATCCGGTGCTGATCGGCGAACCCGGCGTCGGCAAGACGGCGATCGCCGAAGGCCTGGCACTGCGCATCGTCAATGGCGACGTACCGGAATCGCTGAAGGACAAGCAGCTGATGGCGCTCGACATGGGCGCGCTGATTGCCGGCGCCAAATATCGCGGCGAGTTCGAGGAGCGGCTGAAGGCCGTGCTCTCCGAAGTCACCTCGGCCAGCGGCAACATCATCCTGTTCATCGACGAGATGCACACGCTGGTCGGCGCCGGCAAGGCGGATGGCGCCATGGATGCGTCCAACCTGCTGAAGCCGGCGCTGGCGCGCGGCGAGCTGCACTGCGTCGGCGCCACCACGCTCGACGAGTATCGCAAGCATGTCGAGAAGGATGCAGCCCTTGCCCGGCGCTTCCAGCCGGTTTTCGTCGACGAGCCGACGGTGGAAGACACCGTTTCGATCCTGCGCGGCCTGAAGGAGAAATACGAGCAGCACCACAAGGTGCGCATTTCGGATTCAGCGCTGGTGGCGGCGGCGACGCTGTCCAACCGCTACATCGCCGATCGCTTCCTGCCGGACAAGGCGATCGACCTGGTCGACGAAGCCGCATCGCGGCTGCGCATGCAGGTCGATTCCAAGCCCGAGGCGCTGGACGAGATCGATCGCCGCATCATGCAGCTCAAGATCGAGCGCGAGGCGCTGAAGGTCGAGACGGACGATGCTTCGAAGGACCGGCTCGCCCGCCTGGAAAAGGAACTCGTCGGCCTTGAGGAGGAATCGACCGAGATCACCGCCAAGTGGCAGGCCGAGAAGCAGAAGCTCGGGCTCGCCGCCGACCTGAAGAAGCAGCTCGACGAGGCGCGCAACGACCTTGCCATTGCCCAGCGCAAGGGTGAATTCCAGCGCGCCGGCGAGCTTGCCTATGGCAAGATTCCGGAACTGGAAAAGAAGCTGAAGGAGGCCGAGGCCCAGGACGGCAAAGCCGGCATGGTCGAAGAGGTGGTTACCCCCGACCACGTCGCCCATATCGTCTCGCGCTGGACCGGCATTCCGGTCGACAAGATGCTGCAGGGCGAGCGCGACAAGCTGCTGCGCATGGAAGACGAGATCGGCAAGCGCGTCGTTGGCCAGGGCGAGGCGGTGCAAGCTGTGTCGAAAGCGGTGCGGCGCGCCCGCGCGGGCCTGCAGGATCCGAACCGGCCGATCGGCTCGTTCATGTTCCTCGGACCGACGGGGGTCGGCAAGACCGAGCTGACCAAGGCGCTGGCGAGCTTTCTGTTCGACGACGAGAGCGCCATGGTGCGCATCGATATGTCGGAGTTCATGGAAAAGCACTCGGTCGCCCGGCTGATCGGCGCGCCTCCCGGCTATGTCGGCTATGAGGAAGGCGGCGCGCTGACCGAAGCGGTGCGGCGCAGGCCCTATCAGGTCGTGCTGTTCGACGAGATCGAGAAGGCGCATCCGGATGTGTTCAACGTGCTTTTGCAGGTGCTCGACGACGGCCGTCTGACCGACGGCCAGGGCCGCACGGTCGACTTCCGCAACACGCTGATCATCATGACGTCGAACCTCGGCGCCGAATATCTCGTCAACCTCACCGAGGACCAAGATGTCGATCTGGTGCGCGACGAGGTGATGAACGTCGTCAGGGCATCGTTCCGGCCGGAGTTCCTCAACCGCGTCGATGAGGTGATCCTGTTCCACCGGCTGCGCCGGCAGGATATGGGCCGCATCGTCGAGATCCAGCTCAAGCGGCTCGAGAGCCTGCTTGTCGACCGCAAGATCACGCTATCGCTGGACCAGGAGGCGGTGGATTGGCTGGCGGCCAAGGGCTACGACCCGGCCTATGGCGCGCGGCCGCTGAAGCGGGTGATGCAGAAGGAATTGCAGGACCCACTGGCGGAGAAGATCCTGCTCGGCGACATCCTCGACGGCTCGACCGTCAAGGTGACAGCCGGTTCCGACCGGCTGAATTTCCGCTCCAAACCGACGATCGTCGCGGCGGAAGCGGCAGCCTGATCCTGCGCCGCGCGTCCTTCCTGGACGCGCGGCGTTTTCATATAAAACGTGGGGCGGGGATGACACTGGACGACTACAACAGCTTCTGCGACTCGCTGCCTTCGACGACCCATGTCGTCCAGTGGGGTGGCGCCCATGTTTGGAAGGTGGGGGCCAAGGTCTTCGCGATCGGCGGCTGGGACGATGGCCAGCAGCTCTTCGTCACCTTCAAATGTTCCGATATCGCCTATGATGTGCTCAAGGAACAGCCGGGGCTACGGCCCGCACCGTATCTTGCTTCGCGCGGCATGACATGGATCCAGCGTCGGACAAGCCAGAGCATGGATGATGCCGCGCTGAAGGACTATCTGCGCGAGAGCCATCGCCTTGTCGCCCTGAAGCTTACCAGGCAGGCGCGCAAGGAATTGGGACTTGCCGAAAGCTAGCCTATATTCCTTGAGGCGCCGGAAAACCGCCATCTTCATGCCCGGTTCATGTTGGAACCATAGGATGGTGTAACTGGTTTGCTGGCGAAGGGGTTCGCCAGAAGACAATGCCGGCGGCGGCAAATTTACGGACCGGAGAATTTGGCCACCATGTTCCGCACGATCTTTGCCCTCTCGGCGCTAGCCGCCGGGCTTGTGTCTTCCGGGGCGTTCGCCGCGCCGACGACGGACAATGCGCCAAGGGTTGTCCGCGCTGCCGATACCGGGGGCATCCTTGTCGCCCAGGACGGTAATCTCGACATCTACTACGACGCCAGGGGCAACCGCGTGATCGTCGATGCCGATACCGGCAAGGTCATCGCCATCCAGCCGCCGCAGACCCGGCTCGACCGCCGCGCCTTGCGCCGCGAGACACGACTGCGCGAACTGGGCCGCGCCCCCGAAGGCGACGACCGCTACTATCTCGACGATCCGGAAGACATGGCGCGGTTCCGGCGCAAGCAGTTGGAAGAGGAAGGCCGCGTTATCCCGCCGCCGGTGGATGAGTACGATCCCTATGGGGACAATTCCGTCGAAGCCTACCCGCCGGCGCCGCAGGACGATGGCAATTACGACGACAATTATCCCGACGCGCCGCAGCCGGCTAAGCCGGGTACAATCAAGCGCCAGCCGCTGAACGAGGCCTCGATAGACCCTGCCCAGCCGGAGACACCCGCCGATCAGGCGGCTCTGCCGCCAAAGGCCGGCGACAAGACCACCGTTGCCCCGGCACTTTCGCTGGGAGCGCGCCAGGATGTCGCCGCCCTTCAGGTGCTGCTCGACCGGGGTGGCGCTTCGCCTGGCGTCATCGACGGGCGTTTCGGTTCGAATGTCGACAAGGCGCTCGCCGCCTACAACCAGATCACCGGCGCCAATCTGCGATCGACCGACGCGGTCGCCATCCAGGCGGCACTTGCGCAATCCGGCGGCGATGCCTTCGCCAACTACACGATCACAGCGGAGGACGCGGCCGGTCCCTATGTCGCGTCGATCCCGGAAGACTACAGCCAGAAGGCGCAACTCGACCGCATGGGTTATACGTCGGTGACCGAGGCGCTCGCGGAGCGCTTTCACATGGACGAGAATTATCTCAAGGCGCTCAACCCGGAGGTCGATTTCAATCGTCCCGGCACGATCATCAAGGTCGCCAATTTCGGCAGGCTGGTTTCGACACCGGTGGCGCGTATCGTCGCCGACAAGGACAAGAAAGAGGTTTTCGCCTATGACGCCGGCGGCAAACTGGTCGCCGCCTATCCCGCAACCATCGGCTCGTCGGATACGCCGTCACCGTCCGGCATACACACGGTGTCGCGCGTGGCGCTCGATCCGAACTACACCTACAATCCCAGCATCAATTTCAAGCAGGGTCAAAACGACAAGGTCCTGACCATTCCGCCGGGCCCGAACGGTCCCGTCGGTTCGGTCTGGATCGCCCTGGATAAGCCGACCTACGGCATCCACGGCACGCCCGATCCGTCGAAGATCGGCAAGACCGAGAGCCATGGCTGCGTACGCCTGACCAACTGGGATGCGCGGGAGCTGGCCAAATTGGTTTCGCCGGGCGTGACGGTGGAGTTTGTCGGCGGGCCCTCAGCCGATAACCTTGCGCAGCAGTGAACCGCGAAGCGCGGCGGCATAGACCAACTGCACGACCAGGATGAAGCCGACGCCGAGCAAGGGACTGACAAGCGAGAGTGCGGCGCCGACCGCCCACAGGATCTGTGCCTTGATGATGCGCAGATAGACCGTGCGTTTGGTTTCCGCATCGACATCCTCTGCTACGAAGCCGCTTTTCTCCGCATAACGCCAGCTCGCGAACAGCGTGACGCCGAGCGCCAGCAGATTGAGCCAGTAGACCAGCACCGCGGTTCTGAACTCGAGGAAGTCGGCCAGAAGATCGGTCGAGAAGGGCAGCAAGGCGATGAAGGCGAGAAAGCAAAGGTTCAGCGTGGCAAGCCGTCGATCGGATTTGGCGATCAGACCATGCTGCGCCTGCTGGCCAAACCAGAAGATGGTCAGCGTCAGGAAGCTCAAGGCGTAGGTCAGGAAACGCGGCGCCAGGTCGGCGATCGCGGCGAGCAGCTCGCGTTCGGAATGGATCGCCTCGTGCGCCGGCACCCTGATTTCGAGAACGATCAGGGTGAGCGCGATGGCGAATACGCCATCGGTGATCCCGACGATACGGCCGCGTCCCTCAGCCGATGCTTCAAGTGGCCGCTTCATCGATGTTTCCCCATCGGCACCTTCCGGAAACTTAGCATGGTTGCCGCCATTTGCATCTGACAGGGTGCGACCCTGGCCAAACGGCTGGTTTCAGCGACAGCAAGCCACTGGCTGGTTGTTGCCGGTGCGCTGGGGGTTTAAGCAAGGTTTCATGCATTCACCAAGTGAAGCCGCCGCCGTCCCGCTGACCAATCCGGTCACGAATGGAACGTTTTGTCCGCAGTCGCGGCGACGATTTGTGCTGGTCGCGGCAATTCTGGCCTCGGCGCTTGGCTTCATAGACGGCTCCATCCTGGCCATCGCTACACCAGCGATCCGCGTCAATCTCGGCGCAAGCCTTGCCGAGGCGCAGTGGATTTCCAATGCCTATGCATTGACGCTGTCGGCGCTGATCCTGGCCGGGGGCGGTGCCGGCGACCGATTCGGTCTGCGCCGCGCCTTCGTGGCCGGCATTGCGCTGTTCATCCTCGCTTCGCTTGCCTGTGCGCTGGCGCCGAATGCAATTGTGCTGATCGCATTTCGCGCGTTGCAGGGCATCGGTGCGGCAATCATGGTGCCTGGCAGCCTCGCCATCATCGCCAAGGCCTACCCGAAGAAAGAACGCGGCCGCGCGATCGGCATCTGGGCGGCGGCTTCGGCGCTGACCACGGCACTTGGCCCGGTGTTCGGCGGCTTCGTGCTGTCGGCCTTCGGTGACGGCATCTGGCGGGCGATCTTCGCCATCAACCTGCCGCTGGGCTTGATTTCGATCTGGCTTCTGCTGGCCAAGGTTCCGGCCGATGCGCCGACGGAGAAACGCAGCCTGGATCTCGGCGGTGCAGCGCTCGCGACATTGGCTTTCGGTGCGCTTGCCTATGGGCTGACCTCGATGAGCGCCAGCGGCGAGGGCCTCATGGCAGGGCCGAGCATTGCCGCCGGCGTCGTATTGCTGGCTGTCTTCATCGTCTTCGAGCTTCGGCAGGGCGAGCCGATGATCGACCTCAGCCTGTTTCGCGTCGGTGCTTTCGCCGGCGCCAATGTGGCGACGTTCTTCCTCTATTTTGCGCTGTCGGCCAACCTTTTCTATCTGCCAATGCTGCTGATCGCCGGCTGGGGGCTGAGCACGGCCGAGGTCGGCTTCATCTTCCTGCCCTTGTCGGCATCGATCGCGCTTTTGTCGGGACCTGTCGGCAAGCTGTCGGACCGGATCGGACCGCGTTTTCCGATCGCCTGCGGCAGCCTGGTCGTGGCTTTTGCGTTTGCCGGGCTGGCCTTGCTCACCTACGCCGGCATCCACAATTTCTGGACGGGAACATTCCCGCTGATGGGGCTGATGGGGCTCGGCATGGCTCTGGTCGTGTCGCCCTTGTCGACCGCGATCATGACGGCGGTGGAGGACAAGGACACGGGGGCGGCCTCCGGCATCAACAATGCCGTCTCACGCATCGGCGGTCTGATCGCGGTGGCGGCGATGGGCTCGCTTGCCGCGTGGGTCTACGCGAATGCACTGGACGCGAGCGCAACGTCCGGCATCCCGGGATTTGGTGAACCGGCGCCAGCCGGGCTTGCCCCGGCCATCGATGCGACAAGGCTCGCCGCCAGCGACGCCGCGTTTGCCGCGGTTTCTTCGGTGACCGCGCTGCTTTGCCTGCTTGCGGCTGTCATCGCATGGACGACCATTCCCGGTGACCGATTGCCATGGCCGCGACGGGCCGAAGATACGCCAGGCTGAAGCCGATCAACCGTCGATCTTGGCGCTCGCAACCTTCAGCGAATCGCTGTCTTCCTGCTTCAACAGTTCGTCGATGCGTTCGCGTTCGCGCTTGAAGGCGACGAGGTCATCGCCCTTCAGCACCTTGCCGACCGGCAGGCGGACACGCATCGGATCGACCTTGGTGCCGTTGACGATCAGCTCGTAGTGAAGATGCGGGCCGGTGGCGAGGCCGGTTTGGCCGAGGAAGCCGATGGTCTGGCCCTGGCGGACGTGCACGCCCGGTTCGATGCCTTTGGCAAAGGCGCTCTGGTGATTGTATGAGGTTTCGTAGCCATTGGCGTGGCGGATGATGATCTGCTTGCCGTAACCGCCGGCCCAGCCGACCTTCTCGACCGTGCCGTTGCCGGCGGCGATGATCGGCGTGCCGATGGGGGCTGCCCAGTCGACGCCGGTGTGCATGCGGACATAGCCGAGGATCGGATGCCTGCGGGCGCCGAACCCGGAGCGGAATTTCCCGGCGGGCAGGGGATTGCGCAACAGGAACTGCTCGGCGCTCGAACCGTCCTCATCGAAATAGTCGGTACCGCCGTCCTGCATCTGGAAGCGGTAGAAGTTGCGGGTCTGGCCGCCGAACGTCGCCGAGACGTAGAGAAGCTCGGAGCTGTCCGAGGTCTGATCGTCGCCGTCGGGCTGCGAGAACAGGACTTCGATGCGGTCGGCGGGGCTGAGGCGAGACTGGAAGTCGACATCGGACGCCAGCAGCTTGATCAACCGCTGCGTCATCGCCTTGGACATGCCGTAGGAGTAGGCGGCGCGGTAGATGCCGTCATAGACGTTGGGTAGGTTGCCGCGCACCACCACCGGCGCCGACGAATCATCGAAGGCCGTCAGCAATTCGGGGTTCGGATCCGGTTCCTGCGCCGGCACATACTGGCCGCGATCGTTGAGCGCGATGGTGACGATGTGCTGGGTCCGGTCGTAGACGCTGGTGCGCACGACCTTAGCGGCATCGCCGTGAACCTCGAGGCCGACGCGTAGCACGGTTCCAGCCTTGAGCGCCGTCGCATTGAGCAACTTGGCTATGGCTTCGGCCATTCCGGTGGCGTCTTCCCCTGTGTAGCCCGAATCAGCAAAAGCCTCGGTGACGTCGAGATCCTTGGTGAAGGGGATGATTTCCTCGGCGAAAGCCGGCGCCTGGTCGTCAACGGTGGCTCGCGGCGCCACCGAGACGTTTTCCGGCACGATCTTGACGTCGTAGGAGCCGGCCATGCTCTCGGCAAATGCTTCGCCGAATCGCTGCGGATCGACATAGTGGAGCGAAGCGACCTGCACGGCGCCGTCGCTGAGGTCGGTGCCGGCCTCGCGCACCACTTTTTCCACCTCGTCGGCGGAGAGGTCGCTCTTTTCGTCGAAGGAAGCCGTGTCGATCGGAAAATCGACGGTCTTCAGGCTCATCTCGCTTTCGACCTTGGCGCCGTAGATCTGGCCGGAAGCGGCCGAAGCCGTCACCGGCTGGGCATTGTCGTCGCCGTCGTCGCCGAACACTTGCATCGGGTCGAAGGGGGGGTAGGCGCGGCTGGTGGTGTGGCCGGCGGCAAGGGCCATCTTGATCTGCACGAAAGGCATGGTGTGGATGACGTCGCGGTCGCCAACCTTGGTGACCATCGACACTTCCATGCGGCGGCGGTCCTTGGCCTTTGCGATCTGACGCGGCGCCACCAGCCTGGTCGTCTTGGCGACTTCGCCGGAATCTCCGTTGCCGGCAAGGCTGATCAACTCGGCGATCTCGGGTGGGGTGGCCAGCTGCTGGCGGCCGTCAAGAGCGGCGAACAGCGCCACGCCCATCAACACGCTCGAGGTCACGCCAGTGAGAAATGTTCCCGACAGCCAGCGTGCAGAAACCTCGCGCCGGTCGGGCGGGCCGCTGCGGCCATCCGCGATCAGCGGCGGCTCATTGCCGAGTTCGGCTATGACATCTTCCGTGTCTGGCATCCAGAAAGGCTGCTTCTTCCCCGGGCGGAACGGCTTGTCGCTTTTGTTGTGGCCGTGACATTTGCCTGTCATGGCAGGTGAAGTCAACGAAGCGCCAGGCTCCGACCGAATTGCCCCCAGGCACTTCTCCTATAGAGCACTCTACCAGGCGGGGCGGTGTACCTTCTCCGCAAGGCCCATCGCACACTCCTATATAGGAGGGCTCCTAAGAGAGGCGCTGCTCGATCGGCGGCGCCCACATTCGATGGCTTTGGTGTCGAACGGCAATGCGGCGGCAATAGGGCTCCTTCCTGGCCGTGCCACGCATGTTGCCAGCGTTCCCCTGGGGCAGTTGGCTATCGACAGATCGGGTCCGAAATTTCTGTCGCAAAAAGTTCAAAAACATTCTCGATGTGTGTT
>NZ_RZQT01000006.1:0-25000 GCF_003998485.1 Mesorhizobium sp. M7A.F.Ca.CA.001.04.2.1 | reverse complement strand
TTGTCGCGGGAGACGCTCAATCTCCCGCATATGATGGGCTTGCCTAACCGCACCCTCGAACCGATCTCGAGAAGCTGGTCTTTTTGTGCCAATGACATCGAAGTTTGATCCCGCACAGGATCTGCTTCAGGCGACAATCTCTCCGAGATTGCGCGGACGCTAACCTCGCAAGGGGAAGGCTGAAGCGACAATCCCTTCGGGATTGCGCGGGTGGGCATTGGCAATGAGAACGATCAAGTGTCTTAAGGGCAATTGGTGGATGCCTTGGCATGCACAGGCGATGAAGGACGTGATACGCTGCGATAAGCTACGGGGAGGTGCGAATACCCTTTGATCCGTAGATTTCCGAATGGGGAAACCCACCTAAGGTACTTGGAAAATCAGAGCAGCCAGAAGGTCGCAAGGCCGGATTGCTGCTGTGGTTTCCAAGTATCGATAATAGGTAACTTACCCTGAATACATAGGGGTAAAGTGGCGAACGCGGGGAACTGAAACATCTAAGTACCCGTAGGAAAGGACATCAACCGAGACTCCGGAAGTAGTGGCGAGCGAACCCGGACCAGGCCAGTGGCGATTGAGAGACAAGCGGAACCTTCTGGAAAGTAGGGCCATAGTGGGTGACAGCCCCGTACGCGTAATGCAATCAATCGTCCTCGAGTAAGGCGGGACACGTGAAATCCTGTCTGAAATTGGGGGGACCACCCTCCAAGCCTAAGTACTCGTGCATGACCGATAGCGAACTAGTACCGTGAGGGAAAGGTGAAAAGCACCCCGACAAGGGGAGTGAAAGAGTACCTGAAACCGATTGCCTACAAACAGTGGAAGCCCAAGGTTCGTCCTGGGTGACCACGTACCTTTTGTATAATGGGTCAGCGACTTAGTGTGACGAGCAAGCTTAAACCGCTAGGTGTAGGCGCAGCGAAAGCGAGTCTGAACAGGGCGTTCAGTTCGTCGCATTAGACCCGAAACCGAGTGATCTAGCCATGAGCAGGTTGAAGGTAAGGTAACACTTACTGGAGGACCGAACCCATAACTGTTGCAATAGTTCGGGATGACTTGTGGCTAGGGGTGAAAGGCCAATCAAACTCGGAAATAGCTGGTTCTCCGCGAAATCTATTTAGGTAGAGCGTCGACCGAATACCCCAGGGGGTAGAGCACTGGATGGGCTAGGGGTCCTCACCGGATTACCAAACCTAACCAAACTCCGAATACCTGGGAGTACTAGTCGGCAGACACACGGCGGGTGCTAACGTCCGTCGTGAAAAGGGAAACAACCCTGACCTACAGCTAAGGTCCCCAAGTTATGGCTAAGTGGGAAAGGATGTGAGGATCCCAAAACAACCAGGATGTTGGCTTAGAAGCAGCCATCATTTAAAGAAAGCGTAACAGCTCACTGGTCTAAATAAGGGTCTTTGCGCCGAAAATGTAACGGGGCTAAAGCCATACACCGAAGCTTAGGGTTTGGTCCGCAAGGGCCAAGCGGTAGCGGAGCGTTCTGTAAGCTGATGAAGCCATACCCGTGAGGGGTGGTGGAGGTATCAGAAGTGCGAATGCTGACATGAGTAACGTAAGGGGAGTGAGAGACTCCCCCGCCGAAAGACCAAGGGTTCCTGCTTAAAGCTAATCTGAGCAGGGTTAGCCGGCCCCTAAGACGAGGCGGAAACGCGTAGTCGATGGGAACCACGTTAATATTCGTGGGCTTGGAGGTAGTGACGGATCATTGAGGTAGTCCAATCTTATCGGATTGAACGGGCTGCTGCGTGGTTCCAGGAAATAGCTCCTCCTTATAAACCGTACCCGAAACCGACACTGGTGGTCTGGTAGAGTATACCAAGGCGCTTGAGAGAACTATGCTGAAGGAACTCGGCAAATTGCACGCGTAACTTCGGAAGAAGCGTGACCCTTTTCTACGCAAGTGGAGGAGGGTGGCACAGACCAGGGGGTAGCGACTGTTTATCAAAAACACAGGGCTCTGCGAAGTCGCAAGACGACGTATAGGGTCTGACGCCTGCCCGGTGCTGGAAGGTTAAGAGGAGGGGTGCAAGCTCTGAATCGAAGCCCCAGTAAACGGCGGCCGTAACTATAACGGTCCTAAGGTAGCGAAATTCCTTGTCGGGTAAGTTCCGACCTGCACGAATGGCGTAACGACTTCCCCGCTGTCTCCAGCATAGACTCAGTGAAATTGAATTCCCCGTGAAGATGCGGGGTTCCTGCGGTTAGACGGAAAGACCCCGTGCACCTTTACTATAGCTTTACATTGGCATTCGTAGTGGCATGTGTAGGATAGGTGGTAGGCTTTGAAGCCTGGGCGCCAGCTCAGGTGGAGCCACCCTTGAAATACCACCCTTATTACTATGGATGTCTAACCGCGGCCCGTTATCCGGGTCCGGGACAATGTATGGTGGGTAGTTTGACTGGGGCGGTCGCCTCCTAAAGAGTAACGGAGGCGCGCGATGGTGGGCTCAGAACGGTCGGAAATCGTTCGCTGAGTGCAATGGCATAAGCCTGCCTGACTGCGAGACTGACAAGTCGAGCAGAGACGAAAGTCGGTCATAGTGATCCGGTGGTCCCGCGTGGAAGGGCCATCGCTCAACGGATAAAAGGTACGCCGGGGATAACAGGCTGATGACCCCCAAGAGTCCATATCGACGGGGTTGTTTGGCACCTCGATGTCGACTCATCGCATCCTGGGGCTGGAGCAGGTCCCAAGGGTATGGCTGTTCGCCATTTAAAGCGGTACGTGAGTTGGGTTCAGAACGTCGTGAGACAGTTCGGTCCCTATCTGCCGTGGGTGTAGGAATATTGAAAGGATCTGTCCCTAGTACGAGAGGACCGGGATGGACGGATCTCTGGTGGACCTGTTGTGGCGCCAGCCGCATAGCAGGGTAGCTATATCCGGACGGGATAACCGCTGAAGGCATCTAAGCGGGAAACCCACCTTAAAACGAGTATTCCCTGAGAACCGTGGAAGACGACCACGTTGATAGGCCGGGTGTGGAAGAGCGGCAACGCTTGAAGCTTACCGGTACTAATAGTTCGATCGGCTTGATCGTTCTCATTCCTTATGCCCATCTGACAAAGTCAGATGGTCTGTTCTCACTCACGCTTGTTCCGCCCTGCGGGCGGCGCTACGTGGGTGCGGCGCATCAGCGCCGACGGTCGGTCGACCTTGCGAAGCTTCGCTTCGAAAGGCGCCAGACCAAGAACCGTAAAGGCACACAAAGACCAGCGAACAGCCCCGAGAGGCACCCGACAGCTCCGCTGCCGATGTCTCTTTGTGCCCTTCGCTCAAAAGCTTCTCGAACAACGTGCGTTTTGCCGACCTGGTGGTTATGGCGGAGCGGCTGCACCCGATCCCATTCCGAACTCGGCCGTGAAACGCTCCAGCGCTGATGGTACTTCGTCTCAAGACGCGGGAGAGTAGGTCGCTGCCAGGTCTGCCAAACGCACGTTGATCTCACATCCAAATCGGATGGAGAGAAATCTTCTCTTTATGAAATGGCCCGCCAAGGGATCACGGGCCGCGTAAGCGGCCCTTTCATTTGGTCAGCCATATACCTATCTGTAGGCCTCGGCTTACACAAAAATTGACGCGGGGTGGAGCAGCCCGGTAGCTCGTCAGGCTCATAACCTGAAGGTCACAGGTTCAAATCCTGTCCCCGCAACCAAATTCAAAAAAGCCCGCCATCGTGCGGGCTTTTTGTTTTGTGCTGTGCTGTGCTGCCGGCCTGTCATCAGGCGCCCGCAACCAGCCAAGCCAAGCCGCCAGACAGAAAACAAATCCTCTCCCCAAAACCAACATCAAAAACAGCCCGCCAGCCACAAATGCCCGCGCGCCGTTTTGATATGCGGCTGGGGTGGCCATCGATCTGCCCAGGCTCAGGCCCCCGAAAGCGAAGCCGAAGCTGCGGGACAAGCGGACATATGGAGAGCGTCACGCTGCGCCCGGAACAGATCTATCAAAGACAGGATCGGGGGCTTCAGGCGATAAAGACGCGGCCGGCGGGAGGGTACCATGCGAGCCCCCGTGCGGATACTCCACCACCCTCTCCGGTTTCGCGGCCAAAGGCCGGTAAGGCCTTGCCCAGCCCGTACGGCATCTTGGCGGCCGCGCCCAGCCTCGTCGACCGGAGCGTAGGAATCCCCTTGAAGTAGGGTCTGAAATATATTTCACTATGTGAATTATATTGACAATGCGCGCCCGGACTGTAATGTCCCGATCGTCGGCTTTCGGAGGAAGGTCGGCATCATCAAATCCATACGGCAGCGCTCACTGAGTGCCTGCAACGGTCATTGAGGATGGCTTCGGCCAAGGGAGGAAACTTGCGCAAATTTCTGAGCACGCTCGCAATCGCGGCGGCTGCATCGACCTGCTTTGGGTCGATGCAGGTACGCGCCGAAACCCCTAACCCGTTCAAATGCGAGCCGGGTGAAAAATACGTCATGAACGTGATGGTCTCGGGCGTCGAATACTGGTTCCCGGTCTATGAAATGTTCAAGCAGGCCGGCCAGCAGTTCGGCTGCGAGACCGCCTATACGGGTACGCCGGAATACGACGTCAACAAGCAGATCGCCACCTTCGACCAGGCACTGGCGCAGAAGCCGGCCGGCATACTGGTACACCCGATGAACTCCGATCCGTTCATCGAGCCGATCAACCGCGCCATCGAGCAGGGCACCGCGGTGGTGACCTTCGCCGCCGACTCGCCGAATTCCAAGCGCGTCTCCTACATCACCTCCGACAACAATGCCGAAGGCACCTATGCCGCCGACGCCGTTGCCAAGGCGATGGATGGCAAGGGCGAATATGCGGTGCTGGAGAATCCCGGCCAGGACAACCACGACAAGCGCGTCAACGCCTTCGTTGCCCGCATGGAAGCCAAATGGCCCGACATGAAGCTCGTCGGCCGCGCCGCTTCGAACCAGGATCCGACCAAGGCCTATCAGGCGGTTTTGAGCCTGGCCCAGGCGCATCCGGACCTCGGCGCCGTGTTCATGCCGGAGGCCAACTCGGCCATCGGTGCTGCCCAGGCCGCCAAGGAAGGCGGCGGCAAGATCCGCGTCATGCTCGCCGACGTCAACGCCAAGATCCTCGACATGATCAAGGCCGGCGAGATCTTCGGCTCGGTCAATCCCAACCAGGGCATGCAGGGCTATATGGGCTTCATGCTGTTGTGGATGGCCAAGCATCCCGGCCTGATCGATCCGATGAACGACGCCAAGCGTTCGGGTTTCAACCCGATGAGCGTGCCCTTCGTCGACAATGGCTTCTCCATCGTCTCCAAGGACAATGCGGACGACTTCTACTGGGACAAGTACCTCAAGCGTCGCGGCACCAAGGGCATCGAGGAATAGTCTCGATCGCCGCCCCGGCCTCCACAAGGCCGGACCAACCGGGAAGGAGGCTTCGGCCTCCTTCCTCCCCCGCAAGCATCGCAGGAGCATGGCGTGACCCAGTCGCCCATTCTTGAAATCCGCGGTCTGTCCAAGGCGTTCGGCCCGGTCAAGGCACTGAACGACGTGCGGTTCGAGCTGCGGCGCGGCGAAATCCATGCGCTGTGCGGCGAGAACGGCGCCGGCAAGTCGACGCTGATGAACATGATCGCCGGTGTATTGCAGCCCGACGAGGGCGACATCCTGATCGATGGCGAGCGTGTTTCGATCCACTCGCCCGCGGCCGCCCAACGTCTCGGCATCGCGCTTGTCCACCAGGAGATCGCGCTGTGCCAGGACGCCACCGTTGCCGAAAACATCTACATGGCCGCGATCAACAGCCGGCGCGCACCGCTGATGAATTTCCAGAAGCTCTACGCTGACGCCCAGAAGGTCATGGACCTGCTCGCGCCCATTCCGGTGCACACCAGGGTCGCCGACCTCTCCATTTCCAACCAGCAGCTCGTCGAGATCGCCAAGGCGCTGACGCTCGACTGCAAGGTGCTGATGCTCGACGAGCCGACCGCCGCACTCACCGAAAGCGAAGCGCAACGCCTGTTCTCGATCGTGCGCGGGCTTAGGGAACGTGGCATTTCGGTGGTCTATATCAGCCACCGCATGGCCGAGATCTTCTCGCTCTGCGACCGCGTCACCGTCTTCCGCGACGGCCGCTACGTGGCGACCGATGCGATAGCCGCCGTTTCACCCGACGATGTCGTGCGCAAGATGGTCGGCCGCGAAATCACCCAGCTCTATCCCGACAAGATGGCGCCGCAAGAGCCTGGGCGCCTGCTCTTGTCGGTCGAGGGGCTTTCCGATGGGCGCCGCTTCGCCGACGTCGATCTGCAGCTTCGCGCTGGCGAAATTCTGGGCATAGGCGGCCTGATCGGCGCCGGCCGCAGCGAGATCGCACAGACGGTCTGCGGCCTCAGGCCAATGACCTCTGGAACCGTCGCGCTCGACGGAAAGCAGCTGCGGCTGCGCAGTTATGGCGATGCGGTCAAGGCGGGGCTGGTCTATCTCTCTGAGGATCGCAAAGGCTCCGGCGTGTTCCTCGATCTGCCGATCGCGGCGAACATATCGGCGCTCGACCTCGGCCGGCTCACCGGGCGCCTCGGCCTGCTCGACCGCAAGGCCGAGGATCGTCAGGCGCGGGAGCTGACCGGCAGGCTCGGCGTGCGCATGGCCGGCATCGAGGCCACTGTGTCGACGCTGAGCGGTGGCAACCAGCAGAAGGTTGCCATCGCCAAGCAGCTGTCCGTCAGTCCCAAGGTCATCATCATGGACGAGCCGACGCGCGGGATCGATGTCGGCGCCAAGGTCGAGATTCACCGGCTGCTGCGCCAGCTAGCCGGCAGCGGTGTCGGCGTCATCATCATCTCGTCCGAACTGCCGGAGCTGATTGGCTTGTGCGACCGCGTTCTTGTGGTGCGCGAAGGCAGGATCGCCGGCGAACTCGCCGCCAGCGAGCTCGGCGAGGAAGCCATCATCATGCTCGCCTCGGGCGTCCAGGACAGTTCAATTCAAAGGCAGGCCCAGAATGTCGCCTAGGGAATCAGGAGAAGCGCTCGTGCACGCCGAGATCAAGTCCGCCGGGCGGCGCATCAACTTCGCTCACCTCGCCTCGATGCGCGAGGCCGGGCTGATCGTCATCATCCTGGCGCTGTGCATCGCCATGAGCTTCGCCTCGCCGCACTTCCTGACATGGGGCAATTTCCGCGCCATGCTGATGAGCTTCTCCATCGAAGGCATCGTCGTCGTCGGCATGACCGTCCTGCTCATCGTCGGCGGCATCGACCTTTCCGTCGGCTCGGTCGTGTGTTTCTCGATGGTGGTCTCGGGTGCGCTGTTCCTCGCCGGGCTCGATCCCTGGACGGCAAGCCTGATCGGCATCGGCGTCAGCGCGCTGATCGGCGCGGCCATGGGCTTCTTCGTGACCGTGATAGGGCTCAATCATTTCATCACGTCGCTGGCCGCCATGGTCATCGTGCGCGGCATGTGCCTGGTGGTCACCAAGGGCACGCCGCTTTCGCTGTTCACCCTGCCGCCGGCCTTCAAGGCCATCGGCCAGGGCAGCTTCAACAACATCCCCTATGTCATCCTGATCTTCGTCGTCGTGGTGGCGATCTTCGACTTCCTGCTGCGCCGCGCCACGGCCTTCCGCAAGGTTTTCTACACCGGCTCCAACGAGAAGGCCGCGCAGTTCTCCGGCATCAGGACCAATCAGGTGAAGTTCTGGGTCACGGTGCTGTGCTCGACCCTCGCCGGAGTGGCCGGCGTCATCTACATGGCGCGCTTCGGCGCGGCGACGCCGACCTTCGGCGCCGGCATGGAGCTCAACATCATCGCCGCGGCCGTCATCGGCGGCGCCTCGCTGAATGGCGGCTCGGGCACCATCTTCGGGGCGATCCTCGGCATGGCTCTGCTGTCGGTGGTGACGAGCTCGCTTATCCTGCTCGATGTCTCGGTCTATTGGCAGGACATGATCAAGGGATGCATCCTGCTGGCAGCGGTGTCGATCGATCACTTCCTGCACCGCAAGAAGTCCTGAACCTCAAAGGCGGCGAAACAAGACCATGGCCCCTCCCAACACCCGCGACGACATCGCCGCTGTTCGCCAGATGCACCAGGCGCTTGTCCTGCATTATGTCGAAGGCAAGACCCAGGCCGAGATCGCCGGGGAACTCGGCATCTCGCACGCGACCGTCAACCGGCTGATCAAGCGCGGTCACCAGCTTGGTCTCGTCGAGATCAAGATCAAGTCGCCGATCGACCATCTGGTCGACCTGGAAGCGCGGCTGGTGGCGCTGGGCGGCATCGAGCGGGCGATGGTGGTGCCGTCGGTCTCCGAAAATCCGCACACCGCCCTGCAGCGGGTCGGCGAGGCTGCGGCCGGGCTGCTGCTCGACACCATCAAGGACGGCGACACCATCTCGATCACCGGCGGCAAGGGCGTCAGCGCGCTGGTCGCCGGTCTCAAGCCGGGGCGCCGCTACGACGTCGAAATCATTCCCGCCACCGGGCTGGTGCAGGGCAAGCACTACACCGATGTCAACCACGTCGCCTCGCTGATGGCCGACAAGCTCGGCGGCCGCGCCTACCAGATCCATGCGCCGTTGTTTGCGGACACCGCGCAGCAGCGCGAGATGCTGATGGGCATCAGCTCCGTCGCAGACGTGTTTCGCAAGGCGCGCGAGGCCGATGTCGCGGTGGTGGGTGTCGGCTCCATCCTGACCGACGATTCCAGTTACTACGATTTGCATCCGTCCTCGAATGCCGATCGCCAGGCGATCGAGAAGTCCGGGGCAACAGGCGAGCTGCTCGCCCATCTCATCGATCGCCGGGGCAAGCTTTGCAACTACTCGCTCAACCGTTCGTTGGTCTCGCTGACGCTTGACGAGTTCGCGACCATCCCGCGCTCGATCGGCATTGCAAGTGGCGCCAGCAAGGTCGCGCCGATCCTCGCCGCAATGCGCGGAAATCATCTCGACACCATCGTCACGGACGAGGCCACGGGGCTCCAGATCCTCGAGCTGGCCGAACAGGAGGCAGCATGAATTCTCGACAGATCCAGCGGCAGATCGGCAAGTCCGGCATATCGGCGTCGGCCGTGGGCCTGGGCACCTGGGCGATTGGCGGATGGATGTGGGGCGGCACCGACGAAAAGGAGTCGGTGCGGGCGATCGAAGCCTCGATCGATGCCGGCCTCAACCTGATCGACACAGCGCCGGCCTACGGTCTTGGCCGCAGCGAGGCGATCGTCGGCACCGCCATCAAGGGCAAGCGCGACAAGGTGGTGATCGCGACCAAATGCGGGCTGAACTGGCATTCGGGCAAGGGCGGGCATTTCTTCGACCAGGACGACAAGCCAGTGCATCGCTATCTCGGCGCCGACGGCATCGCCTATGAGGTCGAGCAGAGCCTGCGGCGTCTCGGCACCGATCATATCGACCTCTACATCACCCATTGGCAGGACCCGACGACGCCGATCGCCGAGACGATGGCGGCATTGGAAAAGCTCAAGGCAGCCGGCAAGATCCGCGCCATCGGCGCCAGCAATATCAGCGCCGAGGATCTCGGCCACTATATCGATGCCGGCCAGCTCGATGCGATCCAGGAGCGCTATTCGATGATCGACCGCGACATCGAGAGCAGCCTGCTGCCGATCACTCGCCGCCATGACATCGCCATGCTCAGCTATTCGTCGCTGGCGCTGGGGCTGCTCACCGGCACGGTCGACCCCGGCCGCACATTCGGCGGCGACGACCAGCGCAAGGACAACCCGCGCTTTTCCACGGCCAACCGACAGAAGGTGGCAAAGCTGAAGGAGGCCATCGCCCCTATCGCCGAGAGCCACCAGGCGTCGACCGCGCAGATCGTCATCGCCTGGACGCTCGCCCAGCCGGGCATCACCTTCGCCCTGTGCGGCGCGCGCAATCCCGAACAGGCGCTCGACAATGCGCGGGCCGGGGAGATCACGCTTGCGGCAGGCGAGCTTGCGGCAATCGACGCCGCGGCAGCCGCGCATCTCACCGCGATGGATGCCTGAGAAAAAAAGGCAACAGCCCCGATGAACCGTAGCCATACGTTAGCCGGTCTGCGCGACCGGCCTGATATCGTCGTGCTCGTCATCGGTGGCGGCATCAACGGCATCAGCGTCTTTCGCGAACTGGCGCTGCAAGGCGTCCATGTCGTGCTGGCGGAAAAGGGCGACTATTGCAGCGGCGCCAGTGCCGCCCTTTCACGCATGGTGCATGGCGGCCTGCGCTACCTCGAAAACGGCGAATTCAAACTGGTGCGCGAATCGCTGCTCGAACGTGACCGGCTGCTGAGGAATGCCCCGCACTATGTGGCCCCGTTGCCGACGACGGTGCCGATCTTCGACATTTTCTCCGGCCTTGCCAACGGTGCGGTGCGCTTCCTGGGTCTGACGCGGCGGCCGAGCCGGCGTGGTGCGCTGGTCATCAAGACCGGCCTTGCCATGTACGACCTGTTCACCGCCGCACGGCGTTTGATGCCGACGCACAGGTTCAGGGGCCGCGCCGAAACCTTGAAAAAATGGCCGGCGATCAATCCGGCGATCCGCAATTCGGCGACCTACTACGACGCCTGGGTGAGCCGGCCCGAACGCCTCGGCCTGGAGATGCTGCTGGACGCCACGGCGAGCGCGGCGAACGCCCGCGCCTTGAACTACGCTCAGGTATCGTCGACAGGTGATAGCCTCGCCATTACCGACACGCTGACGGGCGAACAACTGCCGGTACGGGCGCAATTGGTCATCAACGCCACTGGCGGCTGGATCGACCTGACCAACAAGGCCATCGGGGCGGCGGCGCAGACGATGATGGGCGGCACCAAGGGCTCGCATCTCATCGTCGACAACGCAGAACTGTTCGACGCGCTCGGCGGCCATATGGTCTATTACGAGAACGAGGACGGGCGCATCTGCATCCTGTTTCCCTATCTCGGCAAGGTGCTGATAGGCTCGACCGACATCCGGGTCGACGATCCGGACAAGGTCCGTTGCGAGGAGGACGAGCAGCGCTACATCCTGCAGTCGCTCGCCTTTGTATTCCCCTCGATCAAAGTAGCTGAAAACCAGATCGTGTTCCGCTTCGCCGGCGTGCGACCCTTGCCCGCCAGCGAGGACAGTTTTACCAGCCGCATACCGCGCGATCATTTTTGCGAGTTCGTAGAAGCGAGCGGGCATCTGCCGGCGACACTGTGCATGATCGGCGGCAAGTGGACCACCTTCCGTTCGTTTGGAGCGCTGGCCGCCGACATGGCGTTGAAGCGGCTCGGCCTCGCGCGCAGCCAGGGAACGCAGGACATGGCCATCGGTGGCGGCCGTGATTTTCCGGCCGATCCGGACGCCTGGTGCGCATCATTCGCCGCCGAGCATGGCCTGACGGTCGAGCGCGCGCAAACGCTTCTGCAGCGCTATGGCACGTCGGCCAGGGATTTTGTTTCGCACCCGGCGGGCGAACAGATGCTGCCGCAGTCGGACTATTCGGCAAGCGAGATAGGGCGCATCATCGAGCGCGAGCAGGTCGAGTGCCTTGCCGACCTGTTCTTGCGCCGCACCACCATCGCCATTTCAGGCGGTCTCAGCTTCGACCTCGTCAACGCCGTTCTCGACATGCTGGCGGCGCACAAGGACTGGAGCGCCAGCGAGGCTGCCACCGAGCGCTCGACCTTCCTCGCCTTGCTGGCCGACCGGCACGGCATCGACCTCCAGACACATCAAAGGAGCGCCCTATGCGCGTAAACAAGAAAGTCCGTATGAACCGGCTGTTCGGCGGCGGCCGCTGCCTCGACGTCGCCATCGATCATGGCGTCTGCAACGAGCCGAGTTTCCTTGCCGGGCTGGAAGACATGGCCAGCGTGGTCAACCAGCTGGTCAAGGCCGGCCCCGACGCCATCCAGATGAACTACGGCCAGGCTGACCTGCTGCAGGCCGTGCCTGGCAAGGACAAGCCGGCGCTGGTGATGCGCATCGACATGGGCAATCCCTATAACAGGATACGCCACCGGGCGATGTGGGCGGTGCTGCAGAACGAAGCCGAGCCCTTGCTTGGCGCCATCGAGATGGATGCGGCTTGCGTCGTGGTCAATCTGTTCATGCTACCCGACGAGCCGGACCTGTTCCGGCAATGCGTGCAGAACATCGCCCGCGTGCGCGCCGATTGCGAGAAATACGGCCTGCCGCTGATGATCGAGCCGCTGGCCATGCTGCCGGTCACCGAGCATGGCGGCTACATGGTTGACGGCGACGCCGATAAGATCGTCACCTTGACCCGGCTTGCCCGCGAGATGGGTGCCGATATCGTCAAGGCCGACCCGACCACCGATCCCAACGACTTCCACCGCGTCGTCGAGGCGGCGCGCTGCCCGGTGCTGGTGCGCGGCGGCGGCAAGGAGGATCTGCGTGCCGTGTTCGACAAGTCGGCCGCCTTGATGGCACAGGGTGCGCTTGGCATGGTCTATGGCCGCAACATCTACCAGCATGCCAACCCGAGCGCTGTCGTGCGCGGGCTGATGGCGATCATTCACGACGATGCCGATGGCGGCGCAGCCTGGGATCTGTACAACCAGGCATAGGCTGCGGCCTCGGGAGGCGCCAATGGCAAGCTATACCCTCGGTCTCGATGCCGGCAACACCGTCATCAAGGCGATCCTCTTCGACCTGTCGGGCCGCGAACTGGCATTCGCCGCCCGTGACGGCCGCTCGTCCATGCCAAAGCCCGGACATGTCGAACGCGACCTCGACGAACTCTGGCGCAATGCGGTCTCGGTCATTGGTCAATGCATCGCTGAGGCCGGTATCGACGCCGGCGAGATCGTCGCCATCGGCTGCGCCGGCCATGGCAACGGGCTCTACGCGCTCGATCGTGCGGGCGCGCCATTGATCGGCATCCAGTCGCTCGACACACGCGCCGTCGACATCGTTGCCGAATGGGCAGAACAGAATGTCGGCGACCGCACCTACGCACATTGCCTGCAGCGGCCGTGGGCGGCGCAGACGCCGACCCTGCTTGCCTGGCTCAAGCGCTTTTCGCCGGCTTTGTTTGCCAGCATCGGAACTGTGTTCTTGTGCAAGGATTTCGTCGTCAACCGCCTGACAGGTGCGCGCAGCAGCGATACTTCAGATATGTCGGGCTGCGGCCTGCTGCAGATGCAGGACCGCCGCTACGAGCCGGACCTGCTTGCCGCCTATGGGCTCGGCGATTGCATGGACCTGCTGCCGCCAGTGCTGGAATCGGCCGACATTGCCGGCCATGTCAGCGCGGAGGTGGCGGCCCTGACGGGACTGCGCGCCGGCACGCCGGTCGTCGCCGGGCTGTTCGATGTCGTCGCCAGCGCGGTCGGTTCGGGCGTGACCAGAACCGGTGCCGCCTCGGTCATCGCCGGAACCTGGAGCATCAACCAGGTCATCACCGACAAGCCGATCCGCGACCCTTCGATCTTCATGCTGTCGACTTTCGATCGCCAGCGCTATCTGGCGATCGAATCCAGTGCCACCTCGGCCGCCAATCTCGAATGGATCGTTCGCGAATTCCTCGAACATGGCGGCGAAGCCGGCAAGTCGCCATTCGAATTGTGCAGCGAACTGGTGGCGTCCGTTGATCCCAACAGCGACATCCCGATCTATCATCCCTTCCTTTATGGCTCGCAGCAGAATGGCCATGCGCGCGCCGGCTTCTACGGCATCGCCGGCTGGCACAGCCGAGCCCATCTGCTGCGTGCGCTGTTCGAGGGTGTCGCCTTCGAGCACAAGCGCCATGTCGAGACCTTGCACAAAGCGGGCGCCGATTTCGACCAGGTGGTGCTGTCCGGCGGCGGCTCGCGCAGCAGCGTCTGGCCGCAGATTTTCGCCGATGTGCTCGGCGTGCCCGTCACCGTGGCGCGCAGCCGCGAAACCGGCGCGCTGGGAGCGGCGATCGCGGCGGGCACCGGCGTCGGCATTTTCGCGGACTACAGTGCCGGTGCAGCCGCCATGACAGCGGCCGCCCGACATTTTGTACCCAACGAGACGGTTGCTCACGCATACGCACGGCGGTATCGACTCTATGGCGAGATCAACCAGGCGATGACCCCGATGTGGGAGCGCATCGCCGGACAGCAGGCGCGCACGTGACCGAAGCTTCACCGTCTCCGTTCGGCAGTTACGACTACGTCATCGTCGGTGCCGGCTCCGCCGGCTGCGTGCTCGCCAACCGGCTCTCGGCCGATCCGCGCAACAAGGTGCTGCTGCTCGAGGCCGGCGGCAGCGACCGCTATCACTGGGTCGATATCCCGATCGGCTATCTCTTCTGCATGGGCAACCCGCGCACCGACTGGATGATGAAGACCGAGCCGGAAGCCGGTCTCAACGGACGCAGCCTCAACTATCCGCGCGGCAAGGTGCTCGGCGGCTGTTCATCGATCAACGGCATGATCTACATGCGCGGCCAGGCTGCCGACTATGATGGCTGGCGCCAGGCCGGCAATGCCGGCTGGGGCTGGGACGATGTCCTGCCTTACTTCCTCAAGTCGGAAGACTTCCATGGTGGCAAGAGCGCCATGCACGGCAGCGGCGGCGAGTGGCGGGTCGAACGGCAGCGGCTTTCATGGCCGATCCTCGACGCCTTCCGGGACGCGGCCGAGGAACTCGGCATTCCGCGCACCGAAGACTTCAACACCGGCACCAATGAAGGCTCGGGCTATTTCGAGGTCAACCAGAGGAAGGGCGTCCGCTGGAACACATCGAAGGCGTTTTTGCGCGGTATAGCGGGGCGCAAGAACCTTCGCGTAGTGCTCGGCGCGGAAACCGAACGGCTCGAATTCGACGGCCGGCGCGTCACCGGACTGGTTTTCCGCCAAGGCGGCCGCCTGCATCAGGTCCGCGCTGGACAGACGATCCTTGCGGCCGGCGCCATCAACTCGCCCAGGCTGCTCGAACTGTCGGGGGTGGGGCGCCCCGACCTGCTCTCGGGCATCGGCGTGGATGTTCGTCATGCTTTGCCAGGCGTCGGAGAAAACCTGCAGGACCATCTGCAGATCCGCACCGTCTTCAAGGTCGCCAACACTGCCACGCTCAACCAGCGTTACCACAATCTGGTCAGCCGTGCGTCGATGGGGCTGGAATACGCGCTCAAGCGCAGCGGGCCGCTGTCGATGGCGCCAAGCCAGCTCGGCATCTTCGCCAGGAGCGATCCGCGCCTCGCAACGCCCGATCTGGAATATCATGTGCAGCCGCTGAGCACCGACCGTCTGGGCGAGCCGCTGCATCGCTTTCCCGCGGTCACCGTCTCGGTCTGCAATCTGCGTCCGGAAAGCCGGGGCAGCGTGCACATGGGTTCGTCCGACGCGCGGGAGACGGCGAAGATCCGGCCGAACTATCTTTCCACCGAGGGAGACCGCAGCGTGGCCGTCGCGTCGTTGCGCCATGTCCGCAGTTTGATGAAGGCTCGGGCGGTGGCGCGCTTTGCGCCGGAAGAGATGCTGCCCGGCACGCAGTATGACAGCGATGAAGAGCTCATCCGCAAGGCCGGCGATATCGGCACGACGATCTTCCACCCCGTCGGCACCTGCAAGATGGGTTCGGATACGATGGCGGTGGTCGACGACGGCCTGCGTGTTCACGGGCTTGCCGGGCTGCGCGTGGTCGATGCCTCGATCATGCCGACAATCGTCTCGGGCAACACCAACTCGCCGGTCGTCATGATCGCGGAGAAGGCAGCCGAGATGATCCTGCAAGAGGCCCGCTGACCGCCATCGGCTTCAAGCCGTGGCAACACCGCGCGATCGCCGCTTCTCGGCCGCCGCGAGCAGATCGACGAAGGTGCGCACCTTGGCGGGCCGGAACCGGGCCGGCGGAAAGACTGCGTGGATGCCGCCTGACGGCAGGCTCCAGTCGGCAAATACCGGCACCAGCCGCCCCTCGGCGATATCGTCGCTGACGCTGTAGTCCGGAAAGACGCCCAGCCCGATGCCGACGAGCACGCAAGCAAGGGCGGCGGGGCTCTTGTCGCACATGAGGACCGGATTGAGCTCGGTCAGCACCGTTTCGCCATCCCTGGAAAACAGCCATTGGCCGATGCCGCGCAACTGGGTGTTGCCGACCCAGGCCAGCGATCTTGCCTGGCGCGGCGTCAGGTCCGGCGGCAGGCTCGCCGCGAAGCCAGGGCTCGCCACCACGATTTGCCGGATCGTCCCCAGCCGCCGCGCCTGGTTCGAGGAATCGGTGAGCCAGCCGACGCGGATGCCGAGATCGATCTGCTCGTCCACCAGATTGCTGACGGCGTCGTCGAAGATCGCCTCGACGCGCATCTGCGGATAGGTTCTGAGATAGGCCGCCATGACCGGAGCCACCATCTTGGTGCCGTAGTCGAGCGGCGCCGTCAGCCTCAGCGTTCCGCTCGGTTCGACGGTCCCGCGCGAGATTTCGCCATAGGCGGCCTCCGCTTCCCGCAGGATGATCATCGCGCGGTCATAGAAGAGGCGCCCCTCTTCGGTCGGCCTGACACGCCGGGTCGTGCGCTGCAGCAGCGTTGCGCCCAGTTCCTCTTCGAGCTTGCCGATCTGATGGCTGACCACGGCCTTGGCGACGCCAAGCCGGTTGGCTGCGGCCGTGAACGAGCCGGTTTCCATCACCGTGGTGAAGTAGGCGAGCCGATTGAGGTTCAGAAGTTCGGCCAAGCTGGCTGCCATTTGTATGAGCAGATCATACAGTTTGTATTATTGGGTGCCATTTATCGCAAGACCCCCACCTGCCACATATCAGCCAACGGCATTCGATCAAGCCGGCAGCCGGATCATGGGTAGCAGCGATTATGAACAATTCAGAAGTGACCTATCTTTTCGATCCGCTCTGCGGCTGGTGCTATGGTGCCACCCGGATGCTCGGCCGGTTGTCGGCCGCCGGCGTGCGCGTCGAGCTGCTGCCGACCGGCCTGTTTTCCGGCGCCGGCGCGCGTCCGATGGATGAAGGTTTTGCGGCGCACGCCTGGGCGAACGACCAGCGCATCGAGCGCCTGACCGGACAATCGTTCACGCCGGCCTACCGGCACAATGTCCTCAATGTCCGTGGCACCCTGCTCGACTCACATGCCGCCACACTCGGCATCACTGCCGCTGGCCTGGAGGACCCTAGCCGCCGGTTTGCGGCGCTGAAGACGATCCAGCATGCGCGCTATGTAGAAGGACGCGATGTCGTGACGATCGGCGGTGTGGCCGAGGTGCTCGCCGCCGACGGCATGGCGGACGCCGCCGAAATGCTCAAGGCGCCGACCGAAACATTGCTGGCGGCTCACCGCGATCAGGTTGGCCGTGGCCGTGCGCTGTTCCAGCGCCTGCATGCCGATGGCGTGCCTTCGCTCGCGGTCATCCGCAACGATGCGCCCCGGCTCATCGGTTCGAACGCGCTGTTCGGCAGCTTCGACAATCTCGTCGCCCACATCGCGGCGGCGTGACCCCATCCTCCAGACCCCAAGCATAAGGAAACACACATGGCAAAAGTCGCTCTCATTGGTGCATCGGGCGCTGTCGGTTCGCGCCTTCTCAGGGAACTCTCCGATGGCGGCCATACCGTCACGGGCATCGCGCGCAACCCGGAAAAGATTGTCGCGCTTCCGGGCGTTACGGCCAGGAAGGGCGATGTCTTCGACACAGAAGGTCTCGCGGACCTGATCCGCGGCCATGACGCTGTGATCAGCTCTGTGCATTTCCTGGATAGCGATACCGATGCACTGATCGAGGCGGTGCGCGCCTCCGGCGTGAAGCGCTATCTCGTCGTCGGCGGCGCCGGCAGTCTCGAAGTCGCGCCCGGCAAGCGGCTGGTCGATAGCCCCAACTTCCCGGCGATCTACAAGGCAGAAGCGCAGAAGGGCGCCGACTTCCTGGACAGATTGAAGACGGTCGACGACCTCGATTGGACGTTCCTGTCGCCATCCGCCATGTTCGTGCCTGGCGAGCGCACCGGCAAATTCCGCCTCGGCAAGGACACGCTTCTCGCCTCCGACGAGGGCAGCAGCATTTCCTTCGAGGACTACGCGATCGTCATGGTCGACGAGATCGAGAAGCCGGCCCATATCAGGCAGCGCTTCACCGTCGGCTATTGAGCGAACGGATGGTGGCGGCCGGGTCTCAATCGAGGCCGGCCGACGCCAGCCGCATCAGGGTCCGGTTCAATCTCGGTGCTGCCGCCACCAGCGCCTTTCCAATGGCCGATTGCGGTGCGTCGATGACGGTTCGGGCATCGCCGTTCTCGGCAACCCGGCCGGCGTCGAGAAGGATAACGCGGTGGGCGATCGACCGGATGACGCCGAGATCATGTGAAATGAAGAGATAGGCGATCTTTTCCTGGCGCTGCAGGTCGAGCAAAAGCTCGAGGATCTCCCCGCGCACGGAAACGTCGAGCGCCGACACCGCTTCATCGAGCACGATCAGCGACGGCTTCGTGGCGATGGCGCGGGCAATGGCGACGCGCTGCCGCTGGCCGCCTGAGATTTCATGGATGGCACGCGGGGCGAGGTCCGCCGTCAGCCCGACGCGCTCCAGCAAGGCGGCGATGCGGCGCGGGCGCTCGCTGCGGGAAGCGATGCCATGGATGCGCAAGGGATCGTCGAGCACACGCGCCACTGTGGCGCGCGGGTTGAAGGCGGCAAGCGGGTCCTGGAACACCATTTGCAGGCGCGCGCGGCGGGCACGCAGTGCTGCGCTGCGCAGGGCCAGGAAATCGTCGCCTTCGAACTCGATGCGTCCGTCGTCCGGCTCGATCAATCGCAGCACCACCCGCGCGATCGTCGATTTGCCGCTGCCGGAGGGTCCGGCCAACGCCAGCGTTTCGCCCGGCTCGATGTGAAAGGAGACATCGTCGACTGCAGCGATGGTGTTGTCGCCTCGACGGTAGCGCTTGGTGAGATTGGACACCGCCAGCAGGCTCATGCGTGGAGCCCGGCTCGGTTCAGCAGCGGCTTGGTGTCGAGGCCGATATGGGCATCGAGCAATGCGCGCGTATAGGGCTGGGCCGGGGCGCCGACAATCTGCGCCGTCATGCCAAGCTCGACCAACTGCCCATGGCGGAAAACGGCGATGCGCCCGGCAAGCTCGGCCGCCAGCGCGATGTCATGGCTGATGAACAGCAGCGTCATGCCGTCCTCGGTCACCAGGCGTCGGATCAAGGCGACGATCTCGGCCTGCACGATGGTATCGAGCGCGCTGGTCGCTTCGTCGGCGATCAGCAATTTCGGACCGGCCGCAATGGCGGCGGCAATCGCCACACGCTGCTTCTGGCCGCCGGAAAGCTGGTGCGGGAAGGCGCGCAAGGCCGAGTCAGGATCGGGCAGGCGGACGCGTTCGAGCAGGGTTTTGGCCCTGGCATAGGACTGGGACCAGGTGAGGCCGAGATGGGTGCGGGCGACTTCGGCGATTTGTTTGCCGATTGGCATTACGGGGTCGAGGCTGGCGGATGGGTCCTGGAAGACGAAGCCGATATCGCGGCCGCCGCGGGGAGGGTGACTTGATCTGGTGAAGAGCTTTTGCGGTCTGTGCTCTACGAGGCCCCCCTCTGTCCTGCCGGACATGTCCGGCAGGACAGAGGGGGGTGCCTTGACGCCCAACGCCGACGGTAGGAACCAATCGATCTTTCCTTCAGTCTTGGTGCTTGCCGGCAACAGCCCTGCAATCGCCAGCGCCAGCGTGCTCTTGCCCGAACCGCTTTCGCCGATGATGGCCAAGCGCTCGCCAGCCTCTATGTCGAGGCTGAAATCCTTCAGCGCCGTCGCCTCGTTGCCGTCGCGGCGGTAGGTCACCGTCAGGTCGCGGATCGAAGCCAGCGCGGTCACGACAGGCCTCTCCTGACCGCCGTCGTCTCGACGATGCCTTCGCCGGCGAGATAGACGCCGAGCACGGTCAGCACCAGCGCTATGCCCGGGACGATCGACAGGAAGGGCGCGGTGCGCAAAACAGTGCGGCCTTCAGCAATCATGCCGCCCCAGGTGACCCGGTTGGGATCTCCCAGGCCGAGGAACGACAAGGCCGCCTCGGTGAGGATCGCCGCGGCGACGATCACCGACGACATCGCCAGCACCGGCGGCAAGGCATTGGGCAGCACCTCGCGAAAGGCGATCGCCAGCGGGGGCATGCCGATGACCCTGGCGCCGGCGACATAATCGCGTTCGCGAATGGAGAGGACTTCCGCGCGGGCGACACGGGCTGGTCCGGTCCAGGTGCCAAGCGCGATGGCGATCACGACGATGCCGAGCGACGGTCCGACGACGCTGACGAAGGCCAGTGCCAGCAGGAAACTCGGCACGGTCTGGAAGGCGTCGGTGATGCGCATCAGCACCTCGTCGACGAGGCCGCCGGCAAAGCCGGCCAATGTGCCGACCACTGCCCCGACGACAAGTGCGGCGGCCGCGGCGGCGATCCCGACAGCCAGCGATGTGCGGGCGCCATGAAAAAGCTCGGCCAGCACGTCGCGGCCAAGCCGATCGGTGCCAAGCGGGAGCGACCAGTCCTGGAACGACGGCAGCAGCGCCGGCCCGGCAATCGCTTGCGGATCGCCGGGGAACAGCAGCGACGCCGACAGCGCCATGGCGATCAGCGCCGCCAGGAGGATGGCGCCGGCGACCGCCTCGGGCGTGCGCAGAAAGCGGCGGAGGGCACTCATGCGCCGGCCTCGCTGGCGCCGACGCGCGGGTCGAGGAAGGCATAGGCGATGTCGACGGCAAGGTTGATGACAATGACCAGGAGGGCGCTGGTGAGAATAATGCCGAGCAGAAGCGGCGTATCGCGGGAGGCGACTGCCTCCTGCGCCAGCCGGCCGAGGCCGGGCACGGAAAAGACGCTCTCGATGACGACACTGCCGCCGAGCATCTGCGCCGACTGCAGGCCGAGCATGGTGACCAGCGGCAGCAGTGCATTGCGGGCGACGTGGGCGAGCACGATGCGGCGGCGTGATAATCCCTTGGCGCGCGCGGCCAAGACGAAATCCTGCCGCCAGACCTCGGCCATGCCGGCGCGCATCATGCGCAGATAAAGCGCCAGGTAGATGAAGCCGAGGGCCGAAACAGGCAGGATAAGATGGACGGCGATGTCGGCTGCGCGGTCAAGGCCGGTCTTGTCGGAAGCCAGGGTCTCGATGCCGCCGATCGGCAGCCAGCGCAGGTCGACGGCAAAGACGACGATCAGCACCAGTCCGAGCCAGAAACCCGGCACGGCATAGAGCGCCAGCGAGCCGATCGACAGGAAGCGGTCGCGCAAACTCCCGGGCCGCGCGCCGGCATAGATGCCGAGTGCCGAGCCGAGCCCGAAGGAGAGCGCGGTGGCGCTGACCATCAACAGCAGCGTGTTGGGCAGGCGTTCGAGGATCACATCGCGGATCGGTCGGGAGAAGGTCACCGACTGGCCGAGGTCGAGATGCAACAGCGCCCAGAGATAGTTAGCCAGCCGCGTCAGCTCCGACTGGTCGAGGCCCCAGCGATGGCGCAACAGCTCGATCATGCCGGCGTCGCCGCCGGTCGAGACGATATAGGCATCGACCGCATCGCCGGGGGCGGCCTCGAGCAAAAGGAACGTGCCGATGACGACGATCAGCAGCACGAAGACGCTGCCGACGAGGCGGCGGCGGAGAAGGGTGAGGGCGCGGTTCATGGGGGCGTCGATGGGTTGGCGATACGTTGATTAGGACCGCGCCTAGGCACCCTCCTCTGTCCTGCCGGACATCTCCCCCTCAAGGGGGGAGATCGGCTGTCTCTTTTGGCTTCGCCAATCTCCAACGTTGAAGAATTCGCGGGACAGACAAGCGGCCAATCTCCCCCCTTGAGGGGGAGATGTCCGGTAGGACAGAGGGGGGCCTCGTAGAACTCAAAGCCTACGATGATTTCGCGAATTTTCATCCGCGCAATTCTGTCACGATTCCAAATACGTGTCCGCCCAGTTCGACACCGCCCAGCGCGGGTTGTTGGCGATGTTGCCGACGGTGTCTCGCGCGACGCTGATGAAACTCCATTCGGCGACGTTGATCAGCGGCAGGTCGGCAGCCACCGCCTTCTGGAATTCCTTGTAGAGGTCGGTGCGGGCTGATGCGTCGAGCGTCTCCGATGCCTTGGCGATGAGCGCATCGAGCGCATCGTTCTTGTAGCCGCCCTGGTTGGAGAACGGCACGCCGTCCGGAATGCCGCTCTGCACCAGGATGGTGGTCGAGATCGCCGGATCGCCGCGGAACACCGGCGGACCGACCGCGAGATCGAAGGCGTGGTCGGTGTAGACCGCCTTGATGTGCGCGGCCGAGTCGTTGTTGACCAGCTCAGCGTCGATGCCGATGGCGGCGAGCGCCTGGCGCAGATAGTCGCCGAACTGTTTTGTCTCGTTGAAATAGGGCGCAGGCAGCAGTTTCAGCGTGAAGCGCTTGCCGTCCGGGCCTTTCTTGTAGCCGGCTTCATCGAGCAGCGCGTTGGCCTTGGCGACGTCGAAGGCATAGGTCGGCACATCGGCGGTGTAGAATTGTGGATCGTTCTTCGGCACCGGGCCGGTGGCTGTCGCGGCATAGCCGAGGAACACCGTCTTGACGACGAAATCCTTGTCGATGGCATGTGCGATCGCCTGCCGCACTTTGACGTCGGCCAGTTCCTTGCGGCGATGATTGATCTCGACGACGAGTTGATAGGTCAGCCCTTCGTAACCCTTGGTGATCACTTTCAGGCCCGGCACTTTCGAGATGCGGTCGAGGTCGGCCAGCGGCACGGCGGAAAAGGCCGCGAGCTGGATCTCTCCGGCCTCCAGCGCGCTCGCCGCGGACGTGCGATCCGGCAGCACCTGATAGATGATCTCGTCGAGATAGGGCTCATCCTTGCCCCAGTAGTCGGTGTTTTTGGTCAGCCGGTAATACTGGCCGGCCTTGTACTCGCCGAATTTGAACGGTCCGGTGCCGATGGGCGCGTTGTTGGCCGGGTTGTCCTTGATCTTGCCGACCTCGTAGATGTGCTTCGGCACCACGCTGCTCAGCGCCGGCAGCGCGTTGCGGATCAACTGGAACGGCGTCGGCTTGGCGAATTTGAACACAGCGGTGAGATCGTCGGGGGTCTCGACGCTGGCCAGGTCCTTGAACACGGTGCGGCCGAGGTTCTGCAGCGGCTTCCAGATTTGCAGCGCCGAGAAGGCGACGTCGGCGGAGGTGAACGGCTTGCCGTCATGCCATTTGACGCCGTCGCGCAATTTGAACGTCACCGAGAGCCCATCGGCGGCACCCTCCCAGCTCAGCGCCAGCCTTGGCGCGAGTCCGTCCTTGCCGTCGTAGGAGGCTTCGGCCAGCGTTTCGACGATCTTGCTGGAGATGAAGAAGACGCCGTTGGAAGCGACGATCGCCGGGTTGAGGTTGCGCGGTTCGGAATCGGCGGCAAGCACAAGCCGCCCGCCCTTCTTCGGCGTCTGCGCCCAGCCCGGTGTCGGGATGGCGGTGGAGGCCAGCAGCATTGCCGAGCCGGAAAGCATCGTGCGTCTGGAAATCGTGAAACCTGACATGATCGAACTCCGTCCTCTCCGCGACCCGGTTGGGCGCGCCAATACCCCTCGAACGCCGGCAAGCCCGCCAGCATCCTTGCGGCGGCGATTATGAGCCTTGCCGAGGGTTTCGCCAGAGACGGAATTGGCGCATCCTCGCTTGGCTTTGAAATTTTCGTCCGCTGGACCAGTTTGGAATATGCGCTTCTATCACGTCAATCTGGTAGGACCAAATTGATGGGATATGCGACAGACAAAGGTATGATGACATCGAACGGTGCTGTTTTCCCTATTTCTGGCTGGACCAGAACGGGCAAAATGGTGCAGATTTGAGTCATGGCCAGGGGATCGCGAGCGGAACGACCGGCGGTCCCAGGCAATTCAGGGAGAGAGAGAGAGATGAACATTGCTCCGGGCAAGAATGCCGTCGGCAATATCCCGTTCGACCAGGCAAGGGTCGACCGGCTGATGGAGGAGGCCGGCATCGATGTGCTGCTCGCCACCTCCAAGCACAACACGCAATATCTGCTGGGCGGTTACAAGTTCATCTTCTTTGCCGCCATGGATGCGATCGGCCACAGCCGGTACCTGCCGATCGTCGTGTACGAAAAGGGCGGGCCGGACCATGCTGCCTATATCGGCAACCGCATGGAGGGCGGCGAGCACCAGAACAATCCGTTCTGGACGCCGACGCTGCACGCCGCCTGCTGGGGCACGCTCGACGCCGCCAACCTTGCGGTCGAGCACCTGCAGAAGATCGGCAAGGCCGGCGCGCGCATCGGCATCGAGCCTGGCTTCATGCCATCGGACGCCTATACGCTAATCCGCAAGGCGTTGCCGGATGCCAGGCTGATCGATGCGACCGACATGCTGGAGCGCATGCGCGCCATCAAGACCGATGCGGAGCTGGAGAAGCTGCGCACGGCCTCCGAACTGATCACCGATTCCATGCTGGCGACCATTGCCTGGGCGCGTGAAGGCACGACTAAAAGCGAGATCATCGAGCAGCTGCGGCGCGAGGAAACCAATCGCGGCATCCATTTCGAATATTGCCTGCTGACGCTGGGTGCCAGCCACAACCGCGCCGCTTCACCGCAGGCGTGGGAAAAAGGCGAGGTGCTGTCAATCGATTCCGGCGGCAATTATCACGGCTATATAGGGGACCTCTGCCGGATGGGCATTCTCGGCGAACCGGATGCCGAGCTCGAAGATCTGCTGGCCGAGGTCGAGACGGTGCAGCAGGCGGCCTTCTCAAAAGTCAAAGCGGGCACGCTGGGCGGCGACATGATTTCGCATGCCGAGGGCGTGCTGAAGGCTTCGAAGGTCGCGCCCTACACGGATTTCTTCGCCCATGGCATGGGCCTGATCACTCACGAGGCGCCGTTCCTGATGACCAACCATCCGGTGACCTATGAAGGCACCTATGCGGCCAAACCGCTGGAGAAGAACATGGTGCTGTCGGTGGAGACGACCATGCTTCACCCGACACGGGGCTTCATCAAGCTGGAAGACACGCTGGCGGTGACGGAGAGCGGATACGTGATGTTCGGTGATCGGGGCCGGGGGTGGAACAGGGGCTGTC
>NZ_RZQT01000069.1:0-33434 GCF_003998485.1 Mesorhizobium sp. M7A.F.Ca.CA.001.04.2.1 | reverse complement strand
CACGAGCGCCGGAGCCGACAGCGATGATCTCGCCTTCCTGCGGCTTTTCCTTTGCCGTGTCGGGGATGATGATCCCGCCAGCGGTCTTGGATTCGGATTCGACCCGGCGAACGACCACGCGGTCATGAAGCGGGCGGAACTTCGACTTTGCCATTTTTTCTTCCTCGATGAGAACGGTGAGAAACAGTTCCTCCATCCGGCGGCGCCGGACATGTGGTTAGCACTCACCAAAGGCGAGTGCTAACGTGGCGCTGAAATAGGCTGGCGGCGCGCCGGAGTCAAGGCGCTCGGAGCGCCTCTTGGCGCATGATGATGAACTTACCGGTGCCTGGCCGAACCGAGCACCAGAAGCGGGCACCGTTCCGCCAGCGGATAGCTTCCGCTCGGCACGACGCGCACGTCGCCGAACCAGTTGGCTGCCTCGTTGGTCAGCGTGGCCAGCGTCGCGAAGCTGTAGCTTATGTCCGAGCCTGCATAGACGTCGATCGTGTTGATCGAGGTCATACTCCATCCTGTTCGCGCGGCAAGAGCTTCGCGGTCCGGAAACAGTCTGCCGAATGCATCGCGGATCGTTGCCACCTTGATGGTAAAATCGCGGTCGTCGGTCGTACACGCCATCGCAATCCGCCATTTGAGCGCGTGGAAATTCTCGATCCCGCCGGCCAGAACCAGAGCTTCGATGCCGCACAGATCGTCCGCCGTTTCCGGTCGTGCGAAGACGCGGATCGCTGCGCGCCTGCCAGGCTTCAGCACCCTGGCGACCTCGCCAAACAACGAACTGCGCGCCGCCTGGGAAGCGACCGCCGACAGGCATCCGTCGCCGATGACGGCGTCGATGCTTGCGCGGTCCACGGGCAGGTTAAGCCAGTTGCCGGCGATTGCCCGTCGCGAGCCGTCGTCGCCAGCCCATACGCCGGAAATCATGGCCGCCGACTGGTCGACCGCCAACATCGACTTGCCCAGAACTGCCAATTCCGGGGTAACCCCCAAGAGAAGGACATCGGCATTTCCGAGATCAAGTTCGATCGAATATAGCGACGGTTTCCGCTGTCGGCCGGAGCGGCGCTTCCAGAAGTTTCCAATGGCGGTGGTAATCGTCCCAATGATTTGTCATGCAATTCCATTGGCCCCCTGCACGCCTGGATTTTGGATATCACCGGGGCTTAATAGAGGTCGTTGGACAAGCCAAGAGATTTCAAGGCATCTACAGACAGTCCAGGAGGTGGATAGTGGCGCGTATCGCCGTGATAACGCATGAGCATGACAGGTTCCTGGGCAGGCGCGATATTCTGCTGCGCAGGAGCAGCCCATACATGCTGTTCGACATTCTTGCGGAATTGAAAAGGCGCGGCCATTCGATTCGGGTTCAGCAAGGCCTGTCGAAGCCGGTCAGCGCCGATATGGCGGTATTGCATGTCGATGCCACGGTGACGCCCACGGACTATGTCGACTATGCCCGGAGTTTTGCATTCTGCCTCAACATCGGCGCCGCCGACATATCCAAACGGCGGATCAGTGGTGCATTGATCGACAAAACCGACAGCTGGCAAGGTCAGGTGATCGTCAAAAGCAATCTCAACAATCGGGGAATCCCGGAGACGCTCCTCAACCGGCGATCCGAGCGCGCGGGCAAACAGCCGCCGTTTCCGCATTTGCCAATCTTGCACCCCTATGAGATCCACAGATCTCTCGGCGACGTTCCGGACGGCGTCTTTGATTGCGACGATCTCGTCGTGGAAAAGTTCATTCCGGAGAGAGAACCCGACGGTTTTGCTGTTCGTTTCTGGGTGTTTTGCGGAGAGCGCGAGCGCTGCACCCGCTACGTCTCCCCGAACGGCCTGGTCAAGGCATCGGAGACGATCCGGCGCGAGCCCGTCCCGGTGCCCGACGAATTGCGTGAGCGCCGGCGTGAACTCGGCTTCGACTATGGAAAATTCGATTTCGTCATGCATGAGGGCAGGGCCATCCTCCTCGATGCGAACAAGACTCCCGGCCGTCCGCAAAACCTCGTCAAGATGTTTGCGGCCGGCGCTTCGGATCTGACACACGGCTTCGAAGGCCTCGTCCATCGGGCGAAATAGGCGCGGCTCTAGAGAAACAGCCGCAGCTGCGTGTGAATGATAGACCGGTAATCCTCGATGGTCCGGCGGCTTTCCGCCTCGTCCTCGGCGAGCGCCAGGCGCACCACACCGCCGGCGAGCTGGAAGATCAGCAGAACCATGCGTTCGAACTGCTCGCGCTTTTCCGGCTCGATCAGGGCGATGACATGGTCGCAGAACATTTTGGCTTGGTGCCGCGTTTCGGCGAGGTCGAGGTTCTTGAGCGCCTTGTCGGCCTGGATGGCGTTCTGCAGGTCCTGGATGGCCGGATCGCCGGCGACACGGCTGAGATAATCATCGAGCAGCCGGTCAGCGGCCACGATGACATCTTTCGCCTCGTGGATTTCGGCGATGATCGTCGTCAGCCGTGCCCGGCTGACCTCTGAAAACCGCTCATAGAGCATCGCCAGGATCGCCGATTTGTTGGGAAAATAGTGGTAGACGGTGGCGATCGGCCCGCCCGCCAGCATGCCGACCTCCTTCATGGTGACGGCGTCGATACCCTTTTCCCCGATCAGCCGCATGGTCGTCGACAGGATCGCGTCGATGCGCTCGCGGCTGCGTTGCTGCTTGGGCCTGCGCCTCGGCTCGGTCGCCATTCTCTTCAATTCCGTCATGCACCGATCTTTCGCACGGTTTTTAGATTCCGGTTGACAAGAAATATGATCAAGTATCAGTTTCTGAAATACTGACAGGTTGTCAGCTTTTTTGCCGCGCGGCAAGGACGTTGGGGAGGCGCCTTTGGCTTCGACAGATACCGGCCACGCAGGCAGTGGCGACTGGTTGGTCGGCAATCCGACCGGCTGGCAGCTCGCCTCGGCCCTGTGGATCGGTTCGGTCGGCCTGCTCATCCTCGGCCTGCAGCCGGTGCTGCTCGGAGCTCTCTACACCGAAGGCCATGTCAGCGGCGACGAACTGGCGCTGGTCGCCACCGCCGAGATGATCGCCATTGCCATCGGTTCGGCCGTCGTGGCGATGCTGCTTTCGGCCCACAATATGCGCTGGAAAAGTGCCGTCCTTCTGCTGCTGCTGGCGCTGGCCAATGTGTGGACGGCCTATGCCGCGAGCGCCAACATGCTGATTGCGGCCCGCGCCCTTGCCGGGCTCGCCGAGGGCGGTCTGGTCGCCATCGCCACCGAACTGATCGCCCGCTCGCGGCGTGCCGAGCGCATCGGCGGCTATTTCGTCACCATGCAGACGCTGGCGCAATGCGCGCTCGCCCTGTTGCTGGCGCTCTATGTCATCCCGGCCGCAGGGTCGGCGGGTGGCTTCATCGTTCTTGCCGTCGTCTGCGTCGTGTCGCTGGCGGTCGCTTTCACTGTCCCAGGTGACTATGCCGACCTGCCCAAGGAAGAGAATCTGGCCAATGTGCTGACGGTTCCCTCGATGACCGCGCTGCTGTCGGTCTTCTGCTACTTCATGTTCTTCGGCGCGGTCTGGGCTTTCCTGGAGCCGCTAGGCGCGCAATACGGCATCGATGGCCGCACCGTCGGCCTGATCGTCTCGGCCAGCCTCGCGGTGCAGGTCCTGGGGGCGATGACGGCGACCGCGTTCGAGGCGCGCATCGATTATCGCCTTGCCATCGCGGCGATCGGCGTCGTGGCGCTTGTCAGTTCCCTGGTTCTTGCCAGCAGCCCCGGCCTGACGACGTTCTGGGTCGCTGCCTTGGCCATGGGCTTTATCCTGCTGTTCATCGTGCCCTACCAGATCCGTCTGGCGATCACCGCCGACGAGACGCGCACCGCTGTGCTGCTGGTGCCGGCAGCCCAACTGTTCGGCCTGGCGATCGGGCCGATTGCGGCGTCGCTGCTCATCGATGGCAAGGATTTCCGGCCGGTGCCGGAATTCGCCGCCGCCAGCGCGGTGGCAAGCGTGGCGCTGCTCGGTCTCTTCGTTCTTGTGTCACGTCGCCGTCGTGCGGTTGCCTGAGCGGGGAGCGCCATGTCGAACACCTGGAGCAACTGGTCGGGCTTCGTAAGTGCCGAGCCCAAGCTGATCGCCAGCCCCGGCGATGCCGGTGAACTCGGTGATCTCGTCCGGACCGCGCCTGGCCCGGTGCGCGTTGCCGGCGCCGGTCATTCCTTCACACCGCTGGTGAAATCGCAGGGCACGATCCTGTCCCTGGAGAGACTGGAAGGGCTGGTCTCGCACGACGCGCAAAAACATCAGGCGCGGGTGCGGGCAGGGACCCGGCTCGGCCCGCTCATGCACATCCTGCAAGGCATTGGCCAGGGCCTGCCCAACATGGGCGATATCGACCGCCAGGCGATCGGCGGCGCGCTGGGCACAGCCACGCACGGCTCTGGGCCGACGCTCGGCGCCTATCACACGCAGCTGGAGACGGTGCAGATCGTCGACGGGCTTGGCAAGGTCCGCGACTTCAAGCGGGCAGGGGATCGGGACATGATCCACGCCATCGGTGTCGCGCTCGGCGCTTTCGGCGTGCTCACCGAAGTGACGCTGAACAACATCGCGACCTACCGGTTGCGCCGCCGCAAATATGTGCTGCCGATCACCGAGATGCTGCGTGATTTCGAGGCGATGATGGCCGCGCATCGCTCGGCCGAATTCTACTACATTCCGTTTTCCGGCTATGCGCAGTTCATCGCCAGCGATTTCAGCGATGCCGCACCCACCACGCGGCCGCCGGAAGAGGACGAGGCGGGTTTGAGGACACTGCGCAGGCTGCGCACTTCACTTGCCTGGCTGCCATCGCTGCGTGGCCGCCTGATCCGATCGGCGGCCGCCAAATTTCCCGCCGAGGACTACGTGCAGGACTGGCTCAACGTCTATGCCAGCGACCGGCAGACCAAGTTCAACGAGATGGAATATCATTTGCCGTTCGAGGAAGGGCCGAAGGCGCTGGCCGAGATCATCGAGCTGACCGAGAAGCGCTTTCCCGAGGTCTATTTCCCGATGGAGGTGCGCTCGGTCGCGCCGGACCAGTTCTGGCTTTCGCCATTCTACAACAGGCTGACCTGCTCCATCGCCATCCACCATGACGCCGCGAACGATCCTTTGCCGTTCATGCGGGCGGCAGAGCCGATCTTCCGCAGATATGGCGGCCGGCCGCATTGGGGCAAGATGCACAGCCTCAAGGCGGCGGAGCTGAAAAAGCTCTACCCGCGCTGGGACGATGCCATGGCGGCGCGCCGCGACATCGATCCGGAAAACCGCTTCGTGTCGCCCTACATGGCCGGCCTGTTCGGCATCGAATGATGAGCACCTATTTTTCCACCCTCTCGGATGCGCTGAAGACCGCCGGCATCTTCCGACCCTGCCTGCTGCTCGACCGCGATCGGCTGGACGGAAACATTGCCCTGGTAAAAAGGAGGCTGGATCCCGGCCTGGCCGTGCGGCTGGTCGACAAATCGCTCGCCTGCCTGCCGCTGCTTGCGCATATAGGCAAGGCGCTTCGCCATGAGCGCTTCATGACCTTCCACCCGCCGATCAGCAAGGCGGTGCTGAAGGCGTTTCCGGATGCCGATCTGCTCTACGGCAAGCCGATGCCGATCGGTGCGGCAAGGGCTGCGCTGGTGAAGGGTGATGCCGACTGGTCGCGTGTCTGCTGGCTGATCGACAGCGAGGAGAGACTGGCGGAATACGGTGCTCTCGCTGACGAACTCGGCATCGGCCTGCGCATCGCTTTCGAGATCGATGTCGGGCTGCATCGCGGCGGCTTTGCTGATCCCGCGGCCTTGTCGAAGGCGCTGAGCGCGTTGCCGGTCCGGCTGCATTGCGAAGGCGTCATGGCCTACGAGGCGCATGCGCCGCTCATTCCCGGCCTTTTCGGCGGACCGGCAAAGGCATTGGCGGAGGCGTCGGCGCAGGCTGCGGCGTTCGTCGCCTGTCTCGGTGCCGACCAGCGCCGCATCCTCAACATCGGCGGCAGCAAGACCGCGCTGCTTCATCGTGGCGGCGCGGCCAATGAAGTGTCGATGGGCTCGGCCTTCGTGCTGCCCAGCGACTTCGATACGCCAGGCCTCGACGGCTTCCAGCCGGCGGCTTTCATCGCTACGCCGATCCTGAAAGTGGTCGAGCCGATGCTGCCTGGCCCGCCGGCCGTCACCCGCCTGCTGCAGGCGCTCGGCCGGTTTCCGCGCAAGGGCTGCTATCTCTATGGCGGCAAGTGGATGGCCGAGCCGGTCTTCCCCCAAGGCATGAAGACGAACGGCCTGCTCGGCCTGTCCTCCAACCAGCAATTCATGGGCTTGCCCGCCGATGCGACCGCAAGGCCAGGCGACTACGCGTTTCTAAGGCCGACGCAGAGCGAGGCCGTGCTGCAGCAATTCGGGTCGATCGCCGTGTTTTCCGGCGGAAAGGTCATCGATCGCTGGCCGGCGCTGCCGATGGCGTGATCGAGCTACGCCTTCACCGGTACCCAGATCTCCAGCCCGCCATTGCCGCTGTGGGCATCGAACTCCGGTCCATAGCGCTCGAATTCCGGTGCATCCGCGATTTCGTGACCGGAGGCGGGCAGCCAACTGTTCCAGATCGTGTTGATCGTCCGGCGGATGGATGAGATGTGCTCGCGGTGCGAGAACACCGCATATTTCTGCGCCGGCACCCGCACCCGATAGAAGTCCTTCGGCAGATCCGCAAAGCCGGACACTTCGACGCCGACGACATAGTCGAAATTGCCCGCGTCGTCGCCGTTAAGGCAGACGCCGTAGAAAACGCCTGAGATCTCGCCGGGGATGTTGCCGATATAGGGTGCAAAACGCTGCCACTGCATCGGAATCCCGGCGCTGGTTTCACAGCTGTAGCGTTCGCCGAGGCCGGCGATCAGGAACGGCCGGCTGGTCTCGAAGCGCGGTGGTTCGAGATTGGTGAGGAAGGACTGGTCCATCAGGATCGGCTCCACGAGGTCGAGGTTGTTGGTCGAGCCTTGCGCGCGCACCAGTTCCGGCGTGGTGCCGAACTGATCGCGGAAGGCACGGGTGAACGCCTCATGCGAGTTGTAGCCGGCGTCGAGCGCGACGGCGAGGATGTCGGGCGCTCCGCCGGCCAGCTTGCGCGCCGCCTCGGTCAGCCGGCGTGAGCGCATGTAACCCATCACCGAGCGGCCGGTTGCGGCGCCGAAGGCGCGCGTCACATGAAAACGCGACACACCGCTGCTTTGCGCGACATCGTCAAGCGAGATCGCCTCCGGCAGATGGCTCTCGACGAACCACAGCGCTTTCTCGGTCGGGTTCATGGGGCTCCTTTTCGCATTGGCCGGATCATCTTGGCGTTTCCTGGCGCGGCCAGTTTGATCGAAATTGCGCATTCCGTGCAATCTGCGCCGATCCCATGGGCTTTCGCTTGACAGCGGGCCGCGTCATCTCCTAAGAATGTTATGTTATTACATAAAGTGAGCGTGCAATGCCTGTTTCCGTTAGCTGGCCCACCACTTCGTCCGAGAAATCCATTGCGAAGCGTTTGGTGGAAATCTACGCTGAAGTGGTGATGGTCCCCGAGCCGAAAGGCGAGGGGTGAAAAGGGAACACGGTGAGGCCTGTTCAGGTCGAGGCCGTGGCTGCCCCCGCAACTGTAAGCGGCGAGCAAAATCCGTGAATGCCACTGGCCGGCAAGGCTGGGAAGGCAGGATGGCGCAACGACCCGCGAGCCAGGAGACCTGCCATCACTGAGTTGACCGGACGGGGTGTGCCGGGAGGAAACGCGAATCCCGGCCTTGTCGGCCGGTTCGCCAGCTTCCTTCCGTCGCCAGTTTTGGAAAGTGACGGAAAGTTGGACGGCTCCATCGATCATCGCATCACCATGCGCACGCTTTGCCGTCCCCGCAATCCGGCGGGCTGCAGCCGATGAGCGCAGCGCTTCTCGAAGCCCATGACCTCTGTGCCATGGCGAATGGGCGGAATCTGGTCCAGGCGGTCAGCTTCTCGGTGGCCGCTGGCGATCGCCTTGCCATCATCGGTCCCAACGGCGCCGGCAAGACGACGCTGCTGCGCATGCTGTCGGGCATGCTGCGGCCAAGTTCCGGCGAGGTGAAGCTTGGCGGACGCGGGCTGGACAGGATTTCGGCCGCCGAGCGGGCGCTGCATATCGCCGTTGTCGGCCAGACCGACCAGCCCGATCCGCGGCTGGCGGTGATCGATTATGTCGAGCTTGGCCGGGTCCCGCACGCCGGGCTGCGGCGCAGGAGCGAGGAACGCGACATTGTCGTCAATGCGCTGCGCCGGACCGGCCTGCTGCCGCTGCTTGGCCGCACCGTCGGCTCGCTGTCGGGCGGCGAGCGCCAGCGCGCCCAACTGGCGCGCGCCATCGCCCAGCAGCCCAAAATCCTGTTCCTCGACGAACCGACCAACCATCTGGACCCGCGCGCCCGCGGCGAACTGCTCGACCTCGTGGCAGGCTTCGAGATGACGGTGATCGCGGTGCTGCACGATCTGGCGCTGGTAGCACCCTTCGCCACCAGGGTTGCGGTGATGAACCATGCCCGTCTGCAAGCGCTCGCCGCACCGCGCGAAGCGCTGGCCCAACAGCTGATCCGCGAGATTTTCGGCATCGATGTGCTGCGCCTGCGCCATCCGACCGAGGATCGAGAGTTGACGGTGTTCGAGGTTCCGAACCGTGCCGCGCCGCCGTCGTGATTGAAGCCGTTCCATAGTCGACCCGATCCCACCCACAAGGAGCATACCCGTGAAACGCCTCGCTTTTTCGCTTGCCGTCTCGCTGCTGACCTCGACCGCCTTCGCCTTCCCGGTAACCGTCGACAGCTGCGGCAAGCCGCTGACCTTCGACGCGCCGCCGAAGCGCGCTGTCATCCATGATCTGAACATGGCTGAGATGGCTTTCGCGCTGAAATTGCAGCCGTCAATCGTCGGCCTGACCGGCATCACCGGATGGTACAAGGTCGGTCCCGAATTCAAGGCAGAGCAGGGTTCGATCCCGGAGCTGGCGCCGAAATATCCGACGCTCGAAAACCTCGTGGCCGTGGAGCCGGATTTCTTCTTCGCCGGCTGGTACTACGGCATGAAGCCGGGTGGCGAGGTGACGCCCGACACGCTTGCCCCGCACGGCATCAAGACGCTGGTTCTGGCGGAAAGCTGCGTCCATCTCGACAAGAGGCGCCCCGCCGCCTCGATGGACCTGCTCTACGGCGACGTCGAAAAGCTGGGCAAGATCTTCGGCAAGGAGACAGAGGCGGAAAAGCTTGTCTCTGGCTGGAAGGCGCAGCTCGCCGACATCACCGCCAAGGTCGGCAGCGCCAAGGGCACGCGGGTGTTCCTCTACGATTCCGGCGAGGACAAGCCGTTCACCGCAGGCAAGTTCGCCATCCCCAGCGCCATGATCACTGCCGCCGGCGGCGACAACATCATGGCTGACATGGACACCAGCTGGGGCAACACGGATTGGGAAACGGTGGCGTCGCGCAATCCGCAATTCCTCATCCTGCTCGATTACCAGGACGGTGGCGGCTACAGGAAGCTGCTCGACTTCCTGAAGGCGCGTCCGGCCATGAAGGAGACCGACGCGGTCAAGAACGAGCGCTTCGTCGCCCTCCGCTACGCCGAGCTGACGCCTGGACCCGCCAACATCGAAGCGATCGACAAGATCGCCAAGGCCATGCACCCGGAAGCATTTTGAGCTTGCGCCATCCGGCATTTGCGTTGGCCATGCTGGCGGGAGCGGCGGCGATCGCCGCTCTCGCTCTGCTGTCGATCGCCTATGGCTCGACGCTGATCCCGCTGGCCGACGTTGTAGCAGCGCTTGGCCGCGCAATCGGCTTAGGCGGGCACGACGTGTCCGGGCCGGTCGGCAAGATCGTCGTCGATCTGCGGCTGCCGCGCACGATCCTGGCCATCTGCGTCGGCGCGGGCCTCGGCGTCGTCGGCGCGCTGCTGCAGACGGTGACCCGCAACGATCTCGCCGATCCGTTCCTGTTCGGCCTGTCGTCGGGCGCCGCCGCCGGTGCTGTTTCCGTCATCACCGTCTTCGGCGACAGCTTTGGCATCTGGACGTTGCCGGTCGCGGCCTTCACCGGCGGCATATTGGCCGCCGGCGTCGTCCTGCTGCTGGTCGCGCGGGTGAGGGGCCAAGGGCCGGAGCGGCTGATCCTCGCCGGCCTTGCCGTGTCCTTCATGTTCACCGCCTTGACCAACTACCTGGTCTTTGCCGGCGACCAGCGCGCCGCCCACTCCGTGTTGTTCTGGACGATGGGCGGCCTTGGCCTGGCGCGCTGGGACAATATCTGGTTGGGCGCGCTGGGTGCGGGCACCATTCTGGCTTACGCGCTGTGGAACCACCGCCGGCTCGATGCCTTCCTGGCCGGCGAAAACGCCGCCGAAAGCCTTGGCGTGCCAGTGGCGCGCATGCGCCGAATGACGTTTCTCGTCGCCGCCTTCTCGACGGCGATCCTGGTCTCTGTCGCCGGGGTCATCGGCTTCGTCGGGCTGATGATCCCGCATCTGTCGCGGCCGCTGGCAGGCCCCTTGCATCTGCGCCTGGTTGCCAGCTGCGCCGTCTTCGGCGCGGTGCTTTTGTTGGCCAGCGATCTTCTGGCCCGAACGCTGCTGCCGCCGCAGGAACTGCCGATCGGCATCATCACCAGCTCGGTCGGTGCGTTCTTCGTCGTCACCATGCTGATCCGCAACCGGCTTTGAGCGCGTTTGGCAACCGGTCGCCGGATCACACGGTCCAGAAATAGCGCACGATGTGGAAGAACACCGGGGCGGCGAAGACCAGGCTGTCGGTGCGGTCCATCATGCCGCCATGGCCTTCGATCAGATGGCCCCAGTCCTTGACGCCCTGGTCGCGCTTGATGGCCGAGGCGACCAGCCCGCCTAGGAATCCCATCGAGCAGGCGACGAAGGCCACGCCTGCCGCCTGCAGCGGCGAGAAGGGCGTCACGAACGACAACAGCGCGCCGAGCAGGCTCGCCGACACCAGTCCGCCGATCAGCCCTTCCCAGGTTTTCGACGGCGAGACGTTCGGCGAAAACCGGTGTTTACCAAACAGCTTGCCGAAGATGTACTGCAGCACGTCGCTGCCTTGCACGACGATGATCAGGAAGGCGATCAGCAGCAGGGTGCGGCCCTCGAAGCCTGGCACGTCGAGTGTCAGCAGGGCGGGGACGTGGCTGACGCAATAGACCGAGATCATCACCGCCCATTGCTGCGCGGCGATCCGCTCGAGGAAGCGTTCGGTGTCGCCATGCAGCGCCGTGATGGCCGGCATCAAGAGGAAGCAGTAGACCGGAATGAAGATGACGAAGAGCCCGTACCAGGCGGTCCACACCAGCCAGTACTGAAACGGGATGATGATGCCGAACATGCCGAGCAGCACCCAATGGTCGCTGCGGCGCGTATGCGTCAGCGTCACGAATTCGCGCAGCGCGGCGAAGGAAATCAGCGCAAACAGGATGGTCATCCCGTAACGGCCGAAGAAGAAGGCGACCGTCATCAGCGCCACCATCACCCACCAGGCGTTGATGCGCTGCGTGAGATTGACAAGCGTCGAGCTCAGCGGCTTCGGCGCTCGCGCCGAAAGGATGGTGGCGACGATGCTGGCGGTGGTCAAAACCGCCAGCAGGCCGATGATCAGGATGGAGATCTCGTGGCGCATCAATCGTCTCGCTCGGGACGCGGGTTGAGCGCCAGAAGCGCGGCGTGGGCGCGCTCGAGAAAGGCGCGGCGTTCTTCGCCCGGGCCAACCGCGACAGGCGCGCCGAAAACGACGCGGCACAGCAGCGGCACCGGCAGGAACTGGCCCTTGGGCAGCACGCGCGACATGTTCTCGATCCAGCACGGGATCAGCTCGACCTCAGGCCGCGCCGTCGACAGATTGTAGAGCCCGGAGCGGAACGCCAGCAGCGGCTCTTCGGTCATGTTGCGTGTGCCTTCGGGAAACAGGATAAGCGAGTGCCCTTGGTCGAGAACCGACAGCATGATCTCGATGGGGTTTTCCTCAGGTCTCGTCCATTGCCGGTTGATGAGCACGGACGACAAGATGTCCTGCGCGATAAAGCGGCGCAGCCGCGACTTCCCCCAATATTCGCCTGCGGCAACAGCATGGGTGATCGCGCGCTCCCTTTCGCTGAGACAGGCCGACAAAAGGATGAAGTCGCCATGGCTGGTGTGATTGGCGAAATAGATGCGCTGCCGCTCGGAGGGCAGGCTGCCGTTCCAGATCGGCCGCACCCCGGTCACCATCCGGGCCAGAGCCGACAGGCCGACGGAGGTTACCGTCTGCAGCAAGGTGAAGGTCTTGAGCGAAAGCTTGTTCATCGCGGCGCCCAAAACCCTGCCGCCAGAAGCGCTGCGGCAAACAGAGCCAGGGCAGCGCGTTGCTTGAACAGCAAGCGGCTTGTGCCGGCCATGCGGTCATCGAGCAAGCGTGTCGCGAACGGAGCCGGTTTCAGGCGCATGCGCGCCAACATGTCATCCACCGCGGCACCGCCGGAAGCTTCGTCGTCATGGCTCGCCATCAGTCGGAACAGCAGCGCGTCGAATGCCAGCAATGCCGACAGCGCCAGCACCGCAACCGCGCTCGCGGCGGCGATCGACAAAGCGATGGCCGCGGGCAAGGTCTCGAAGGCACCGCGCGCCGACGCGGCTAGAGGCGCAAGGACATTTGCGGTCAGCACGATTGCGGCCGGCCACGCGGCCTGTCGCATCAGCATGCCGGCGAAGCGGTCGGTGCGGTCCTGATAGGTATTGCCTGTCATGACGCCGCCCGCCCAGTGGCCTCTGCAAGGTGGACCGGCCGGCCGGCGGCCGCGAGCATCTCGCGGGCGAGCGTCGGCGTCCCGGCCCTGCCGGTCGCCACCAGCCATTCGGCGACGACGCCGGCGCTGCGCTGGAAGCCGAGCGCGCAGCACACCAGGACGGTGCCGTCGCGGCGTGCATTCTCCAGCGCGCCGGCTGCCTGTTGCCGTATCGCCAGTGGCGGCGGCAACAGGTCGATCATCGGAAAGCTGATCCAGCGGCAATCGGTTGTCGCCGGCTTTTCGAGTTCGGCGGCGAGGTCGATGACCGTGCCGAAGCTGTTGGCCTCGCTTGCCGTGGGAAAGCGCCCGAGAAAGACACCTTCGGCAATCGCCACCTGGGGGGCAAGATTGCGCGTCCAGGCCCATATGTTTGCCCTGGCGCCGAGGCGATAAGGCAAGAGCAGGACACGGCTTGCAAGCGTCATGCTGCCATCGGCGGATTTCTGGAACACTTTTTCGCCTGCCCCTGCATAGGCGAGGGTGACGATGGCCAGCGCCAGCGCCGGCCAAAGCAGGAAGAGCGCGACGGCGCAAACGTAGGCACCGAGCGCGGCACCGGCCAGCGCGAGGACGGCGCCCATAGCGTAGAACCGCGCCAGCCGCCGCGCTTTCGCATCGTTGGTCAGCCGGAAGCCTGCAAACGGCAATGCGCCGCTGCGCGGAAACAGCCACAGCGCAAAGAACCCGAGCAGCGCGCCGGTCGGGATGTCGATGAAGTGATGCTGCCAGGTCGTCAGCACCGAGGCGCCGATCAGAAAGCACCAGCCGTGCCAGAGCGGCAGGAGCAACCCGCCGAGCCGGTGGCGCCAATGATCCCAGATGATCGCCAAAAGGGCGATGTGCAGCGAGGGGGCCTGGTTGAACGGCTTGTCGAAACCGCCGAGCACGGCAAACAGGAAGCCGGGCAGGCCGGTCGTCGCCGGCCGCACGAATGTAGCGGTCAGCGGGAACAGGATGAAGCAGATAACGGCGACGATTTGCGCGGTGAGATAGCGTCCGGCCAGACGGTCGACCCCTTGCCTGTCGTTGTTGAGCAGCAGCGACAGGCCGTAGAACAGGTTGATCGACCAATAGGGCACGATGGTCCAGGCGACGAACGGGATGCCGTGCTCCCACGAGAACACGATACTGCCGACATCGTCGCGCCGCGACGCCAGCCAGTTGGCGAAGCCGTAGCTGAGATAGAAGAACGGCGCCAGGAAGGCCAGCCACAGGGCTGCCCTGACGACCACCCGGCTATAGGGTTCGGCACGCGCCACGGATGCAGGCGATGACACCATGCTGCTCAGCGGCGCCGCGCGAGCGAGACGGTGAAGATGCCCCATTGGTCGATGCGCTGGTCGAGCTTTTCGAAACCGGCGGCTTCGACGAGCTGGTCCATTTCGCCTTGCGTGCGCCGGCGCATCACCCAGGCCTCGCCGCCGCGATGCGAGGTCAGGCTGCGGGCGATCATCTCGAGCTGCGGGTGCCAAGGCTGGTTGGTGTAGAGCAACAGGCTGCCCGGCTGCATGGCGCTGGCCAATCCACCGAGCGACCGGGCGATCATCGCATTGTCCGAGAATAGCTCGTAGAGGCCGGAAACGATGGCGAGGTCCGGCGCCGGATCGGCGTTGGCGAGCACGTCGGCATCGAAAGCGTCGGCGCGCTGGAACGTGACGTCAGCCGGCAATTGCCGCTCCGTGATCAGCTTGCGGCCAAGCTGCACGTTGAGGTCGGAATAATCCTGCAGACGCACGCTCGCCGGCTGGTCGGGGCTCTTCACGATGGCATCGAGAACATAGCGGCCGTGGCCGGCGGCGATGTCGAGAATATGCACTGGCCGGCCAGTGGTCTTGAGCGTTGCCAGGCAAGAGCCGATCAGTTCTTCGAGATGCAGCTTGCGCTGGCGGATGCCGCGCCAGCCGATAGCTTCCAGGAAGACACGGTCGACGACGCGGCCAAGGGGCGTAAGTCCGCGCGCGTCGTTTTCGTAGACATAATCCAGCGTCGAGCCGGAATCGAAGCCGGTGGCAATGCCGGTCTTCATGCCTTGGGAGACCCAGGCGCCCATGCGGATGGAGGCGCGGCTGAATGCCCAATAGAGGCCCTTTGGCGACATCAACGCGAGCGGTGAAGCAAGCCGGTCGGCCTCGTCGCGTGTGTAGCCGGCAATGTCCGCCTGCTTCAGGTCGACCGGCGCATCCGGTGCCGCGAACTGCCTGGCCAGGAACGGCCGGATCAGGTCGAGGGCCTTTGCCCGGTCGCGTTCGCCCAGCGTGTCGTGGAAGAAGCCCGGCAGCACATGACGTTCCTTGATGCGGCTGCCGAGATTGACGAAGAACTCGTGCTGCGGGCCGTGGCGCACGACCCAATCGCTGCCCGAAAGCAGAAGCTGCGTCGGCGCGGTGATGGCGCGGGCGTCCGCAACGATGCGGGCTGCATGCTGATAGAGTTCGACCAGGATGTTGGAAGCGATCGGCCGCGTGATCAGTGGATCGCTCTCGAAAGAGGCGATTCGCACGGGATCATGGGTCAGGAATTTCGCCTTGACGTAGGAATTGACGAAGAAGCGGCCCTTGATCTTCTGCCAGAGCGCTATGCCCTCCTTGGCGAAGGGCACGTAGAGTTTTACCGAGAAGGCCGGTGAGGCCAGCACCATGGCGCGCAGCTTCGGCGCATAGTCATGCACCCAGGCGGCGGCCAGAACGGCGCCGAAGGACTGCGCGATCAGCGCGATATCGCGCGTGGCGAAGCCATCCCTTTCAGCGATCTCGCGCATGAAGCAGTCGATGTCGCGCACCAGCGCCGAGAAGGACGGGGCATAGCCGCGCTCGCCGGACGAACGGCCATTGCCGCGGGCATCCCAGGCATAGAAGGCGTGGTCCGGCATCCGCAATTCATCGACGAGATGGGCCATGCGGCCGCCATGCTCGTGGCCGCGATGGAAGAGCACCATCGCGCCTTTGGCATCGGCCGAAGCCGCCGGCCAGAATCGGTAGAAGATCTCCGTCCCGTCATGGCTGCGGAAGACCCGCTCCTGCGCTTGCCGCGCAAGGCTTTCCGTGGCCGCGGCGGCGACCGGTTCGTGCATCATGGTCTTTCCCTCTGGCGGCCCCACTGGCGGCATGGCGAGCCTCGATGCTCAGCTGGCGCTGCCAATAAGCCCGGCGCGTATCCGGTTTATGGCGGTCAGCAGCGAAAGCGTTGCCATGGCCGGAAACACAAATGGCGCGATCGATGCCGGCCACAGCCCTGGGGCGCACAGCACGGCGACGACGCCAAGCGCCAGCGCCCTGTCGCTCTTGCCGAACGGCCCGGCATAGTTGCGGCCGATCTTGGCGGCGATGCCGAGCACGCCGGCAAACTCGGTCAGCACCGCCGATATTGCGAAGGCGACGACGCCCCATGCGCCAAATTCCGGAAAGACGGCAAAAGGCAAGATCAGCGCGAGGTCCGAAACGACGTCGCACAACTCGTTCAGATACATGCCGAGCGTCGAGGCTTGGCCATGCTCGCGCGCCAGCATGCCGTCCACGGCATTCAGCGCCATGCGCACGAACATCACCACGGGGATAAGCAACAGCAGCCAGCGCCATTCATGCCGGATCGCAATGGCCGCGCCGGCGACTATCGACATCGCGGCCGCCAGGATGGTTATGCTGTTTGCGGTGACCCCGATGGCCGCCAGCCGATTGACCAGCGGCCGCAATCGACCCTGGAAGGCCGGCTTGAGAGCGTAAAGCGTCGGCATTGCGTTGATCCCCCGATCCTGTTCAGCGGCTGTACATCAATATGCCAGACGCGACCAGCGGAGAGGCGGCGCGGCCATCATGCGTTCGCAAATCGATAACCATGATTGGCCCGGCAAAGCTGTCATGCACATTTGTCGGCTTTGTGTGCACTGCGGCACCTTGAATAGTGAGCACGCTTATTATATATCCCGCTCATGGTTTCCGATGGCATCGACAGATTGGGCTTCTTGATCCACGACGTGCAGCGCCTGATGCGCAAGCGCTTCGAGGCGAGGGCCAGTGGCTTGGGGCTTTCTTCGGCGCAATGGCGGCTTCTGGTCCGCGTTGCCAAGGAAGACGGTGTCGCGCAGGCGCGGCTGGCCGAACTTCTCGAAATCGAGCCGATCAGCGTTTCGCGCCTGGTCGACCGCATGGAGGAGGGAGGCTGGATCGAGCGTCGTTCCGACGCTGCCGATCGCCGCGTCCGCATGATCTTCCTGACGCCCAAGGCAAGCGATGCCTACGCCGTGATCAAGAGCATTGCCGGAGAAGTCTATGAGGAATCGCTGGTCGGCGTGAAACCGGAAGCCCGTCGCGTCCTCGTCGAGGGACTTGAGGCGATGGTCCGCAACCTGACCGACGACGAGACGCCGTCCATTGAAAAAGTGAAGAACACAGAGGGCGCAGCAGCATGAACGCGGTAGCCAAGATAGACGAGAAAGTGACCGAACTGGAAATGGAAGCGCCGGCGCAGCCGGCCGCGGCCCCGGCGACCGTTGCTCCCCCGGTGCAGCCGGCTCCGGCGCCGGTGAAGAAAAAGCGCCGGCTGGGCCGCTTCCTGCTGATGGTCGCGCTGCCTGCGGCATTGGCTGTTGGCGGCGGCTATGTCTGGGTTACCGGCGGCCGCTATCAGGAGACCGAGAACGCCAATCTGCAGCAGGCCAAGGTATCGATCGCTTCCGACACGGCCGGCCGCATCGTCAAGGTCGATATCTTCGATAACCAGCTGGTCAAGCAGGGTGACGAGCTGTTTGCCATCGACCCCGAGCCCTACCGGATCGCGTTGGCGCAGGCCGACGCGGCGGTGGCGGGCGCGCGTCTCAATGTCGAGCAGTTGCGCGCCGCCTATGGCCAGTCGATGGCTCAGCAGAAGTCCGATGCCAGCCAGGTCGCCTTCGCCCAGTCGCAGTTCGACCGCGCCGCCGATCTTGCCCAGAAGGGCATCAACGCCAAATCGTCGCTGGACGAAGCCAAGAACGATCTCGACAAGGCCAAGCAGCAGCTCGCCGTTGCCGAGCAAGGCATCATCAGCGCCAAGGCAGCCCTTGGCGGCAATCCCGACATCGAAACCGACAAGCATCCGACCGTGATGGCCGCGCTCGCCGCGCGCGACAAGGCCGCCTACGATCTGGCGCAGACCACGGTCAAGGCGCCGGCTGACGGCATCGTCAGCCAGGCCTCGTCGTTCAAGGTCGGCCAGTATGTCGGTTCCGGCACGCCGCTGTTTTCGCTGGTCGAGACCGGCGACACCTGGATCGATGCCAATTTCAAGGAAACGCAGCTCACCCATATGAAGCCCGGCCAGAAGGCCGAGATCGTGGTCGACACCTATCCGGGGCGCACCTTCGAGGCGACGGTCAAGGCGATCGGCGCCGGCACGGGAGCCGAGTTCTCGCTGCTGCCGGCCCAGAATGCCACCGGCAACTGGGTCAAGGTCACACAGCGCATCCCGGTTCGTCTCGAACTGACCGATGCGGACGCCAAGATGGCGTTGCGCACCGGCATGAGCGCCACCGTTACCGTCGACACCGGCGTGGCGCGTGGCCTGCCTTCGATCTTCGGTCACGCCACGGCCGGCGAGGCCGCGCAGTAACGTCAACAGAATGCCGCAGGACCAGCGGCGGAGGTGAATAGCAGGATTGGTCTGATGGGAGGAGCTGGAGGATCAGCGTTTGGGTGCTGCCGCGGTGCGGCCTGGCCGAATCTGAAATCTCCGACGCGGACCCGTCGGTCCTCATGTTTCCGGGCGGCAGGCATCCGCTCATTAGAGACTTTCAGTCGATGTAACCCCCACATCGACAATCGCGTCCCACCGCGACGAGGGTCTCTCAACGGAAGGCGTTGCCGCCCGGAAACCCCTTGTACACGTTTTTGTTACCTGCTGGAAGTTCCACGCCATGAACACGCCCGAACCCTTCAAAGAAGTGCCGCATCGCGGCCTGATCACGGTCGCGCTCATGTTGGCGACGATCATGCAGGCGCTCGACACGACGATCGCCAACGTCGCGCTGCCGACCATGACCGGCGATCTCGGCGCCTCGCCTGACAACATCAACTGGGTGCTGACCTCCTACATCGTTGCCGCCGCCATCATGACGCCGGTCACCGGCTGGCTGGCCGATCGCTTCGGCCGCAAGGAACTGTTCCTGACGGCGGTGGTCGGCTTCACCGTGTTTTCGATGCTGTGCGGCATCGCCTGGAGCCTGGAGACCATGGTGTTCTTCCGGCTGATGCAAGGCGTGTTCGGCGCCGCGATCGTGCCTCTGTCGCAGACCTTCCTGCTCGACATCAATCCCAGGGAACGCCATGGCCAGGCGATGGCCATCTGGGGCGCCGGCATCATGCTGGGTCCGATTCTGGGCCCGACACTCGGTGGCTGGCTGACCGAGAATTTCAACTGGCGTTGGGTGTTCTTCATCAATCTGCCGGTCGGCATCGTCGCCTTTCTCGGTATGGCCGCTTATTTGCCGGCTATCGCGCGGCGCGTGCGCGGCTTCGATTTCTTCGGCTTCGCCATGATATCGCTCGGCGTCGGCGCGCTTCAGCTGCTGCTCGACCGCGGCGGCGAGGTCGACTGGTTTTCCTCGGTCGAGATCTGGATCGAACTTGGTCTTTCGCTCACCGGCTTCTGGGTGTTCATCATTCACACCATGACGGCCGAGCACCCCTTCATCGATCCCAAGATCTTCCTCGACCGCAATTTCGTGACCGGGCTGGCGTTCATCTTCGTTATGGGTGTGCTCATCCTGGCGAGCATGTCGCTGCTGCCGCCGATGCTGTCGACCATCTTCGGCTATCCGACCGTCACCATCGGCATCGTCATGGGGCCACGCGGCGTCGGCACCATGATCTCGATGCTCGTCGTCGGGCGGCTCATGAGCAGGATTGACGCCAGGATCCTCGTCGTCATCGGCTTCCTGCTGACCGCGCAGTCGCTCTACACCATGTCCAGCTTCACCCCGCAGATGGACAATTGGCTGATCATCAGCTCCGGCGTCATCCAGGGCCTGGGCATGGGGATGGTGTTCGTGCCGTTGTCGACCGTCGCCTTCGCCACGCTTGACGTGCGCTTCCGCACCGATGCCACGGCTCTGTTCAGCCTGGTGCGCAATCTTGGCTCGTCGATCGGCGTGTCGGTCGTGACGGTGTTGATGGTGCGCAACACGCAGATCAACCATGCCGAGCTTTCGGCCTTCATCAATCCGTTCAACCCCAATCTGTGGGCTGTCTCGCCGGCTGCCGCAGGCGGCGACCCAACGGCGCTCTCGCAGGTCGATCGCATGGTCAATCTCCAGGCCATGATGATCTCCTACGTCAACGACTTCAAAATACTCATGGTGATGACGCTGCTTGCCATCCCGTTTGTTTTCCTGCTGCGCAAGCCGAAGCAGGCGCCAGCCGGCGGCGCGCCGGCGGCGCATATGGACTAGCTTTCCATCAAATCGTCTTGGGGGTGGCGCACCGAACCGGCACGTTTTCCTATTTTCCGAGCACGAGGCTCCAGTAACGGAGCTTGCTGTCGCTGCCGTCGCGCACATAGGCAAGGCCGAAGCGTGTGAAGCGCGGGTCGAGCATGTTGCGGCGATGGCCTGGTGAATGCACCCAGATGTCGAACAGCTTCTCGAGGTCGAAACGACCCTCGGCGATGTTCTCCGCCGCGGCACCGGAAATTCGATTGTCCCTGACGCGCGAGGCGAAATCCTTGCCCCAGCCGGTGGTGTGGCTCATGCGGCGGCGCTGCGCCATGTAGCCTGCCTGCTGCAGGGCGGCCTGTTCGAGCTGCCGGTCGGGGACCAGCGGCGCGAGCCCGGCCGAGGCGCGGATGCTGGCCAGCGTGCTGGTGGCGGAGGAGGAGACCCCGGCGCCTTCGCCGGTTGGCAGTGAAACGGTGCTGCAGGCGGCGAGCCCCGCCAGGGCTGCGAGGCCGGTCAGCACCATGCGCCTGTTCAGCTTCGGGATCGGGTGGGTTTCGATTTTCGCTATGGTCATGCCTCTGAGATAATAACGATCATGGCTTTTGCCGGGCAGGGCGGCGAAAATCGGAGAGGGGGCGACAGACTGACGCTGGCCGGTACAACGCTGATCGGCGTGGCATGCTGGGCGGAGTTTCACCAGGCGATCGACGGCGCTGCCTATCCCAGGCTGGCCGGATTGCGCCTCGCATCGAAACCGATCCGGCCGTGCGTTATCGCCATTTTTCTCAACGCAACCGCTGGCGCCGCCGCACGTCAGGTTGTCTCTCATTTCACCAGAGTGATCATCCGATCGGCATACATTGTGCGATTTCCAAGCGCCGCCGCGCAGTCGGACTTGACGGACGAGTTCCCGGTCATCTGTATCGTATTGCCGACAAGCCTGAGACAGTCGCCCTGGGCGCTCATATCAGAATTGCCGGCGTAGGAAATGGGCGCGTCCGGCGCGTAGATGAAACCGCTGAGCACGGAATTTGCGCCACCATTCAATGTCAGGGCAGACGTGTTGCCGTGATCCTGGAAAATGGTGATGCCAGCATAAGGGCCGCTGGTGGGCGGGGAAAGGTTCACCTTCTCATTGGCATTTATGTAGATCTGAGCGCTTTCCATGAGGAAAATGGTCACGCCCTGGCCAGTCAGGCTGCCGTTTCCCCCTGGCTTTATGGTGGTGCCGCGCATGATGTAGACGCCCGGATTAAGCGTGATGTTCCCCGATAATGTCTTGTCGCAATAAGTGCCGGGCGACAGCGTGTAGGTTTTGCCGTTCGGGACAGGCAAACACAATGTGTAAGGGGGAGGAACGACGTCGGCCAATGGATCAAAGGACGCGTACCTATGTTCGTGCGGCGTTCCGCAGGCGAGACTGGCGCTGGGTGGCAACAGCCCGCTGGTGCCGCCGACGGTTGAGACACAGCCGGCCGAAACCAGTGCGGAACCGCCCCTGTTGACGGAATCGGACGCGTCCGAGTTCGCCGCGATCACGCAATTGTCCATCGAGACGTTGGTCGAGCCCTGCAGGTTCACGGCGGCGGACGCATGCGGATCGAGCGCCAGCACGCAGGCCTGCGCGCCAGGTTTTATCTTGACCGAGGCCGAGCGGTAGGCCTGCCAGGGGGCCGAGGCGCTGATGAAGCTTGGGCGGCTTATGCTGGACGACAGCGAGATAAAGTAGGCGCTTGGACTGCCGCTTGCCGTTGCCGCGAAAGCGGAGACGCTGCCCAAATATTCCTGCTGGTCGGCCGCGCTCATATTGGCGGCGAAGAACTGCAGCCCAAGCTGCTGGACATCGCCAGCCGCCATATCGGGAGAGAACTTCGTGCCGATGGCGAGCCCAGCCGCGTCCAGCGAGTTCTGGAGTTGCGAGGCGTCATGGCTCGTGCCGATCAGATCGACGGCGCCGGCCAAACCAATCATTATTGGCAGCATAGCGACGGCGGTCGTTATGGCAAAGTTGCCGCGCTCCGAAGACCAGAAGGCTTTCAATGCGAACATAGTCCCTCGCCGAAACTCGTAAAGCTCAGGTGATACGCCAGGGATCCCTACGAGTAATTTAAGTAAATGCTAAAATGCGTAAATGCTAAAATGCAGCACAAAACGAAGGTCTGCCAAGGTACGCCATATGAGAGGCCATACGGAGAGTTGAACACAACGAGGAGTTGCTCCCCAGGCCATTGACCCGGCGACAATCGCCGCCAACTCTGCTATCATGCTTCTCGATCTTGAAGTGGCAGCTCTGGCGGCCATCCAGGCGGTGACCGCCCCGACACACGGGAGGAAGGTTATGGCCGGCTTTCATGTCATGGCGGACGCACGTGGAATGCATGTGCAGCCGACGGTGCGCCGCATCACCACGTCGGACCTTTGGGATGCGTTGCGTCTCGGGTTCGAGGATTTCTGGGCAAAACCATCGCACTACGTGTTCCTGTGCCTGATCTATCCCATCGTCGGCCTGATCCTGACGCAGTGGACGTCCGGCGCCAATGCCATCCAGCTCATCTATCCCCTGATGTCGGGTTTCGCGCTGGTCGGGCCGTTTGCGGCGCTCGGCCTTTACGAGATCAGCCGCCGGCGCGAGCTCGGCATGAACACCTCCTGGCGGCACGCGTTTGATGTCCGGCGCTCGTCCGCGATCCCGTCGATCGCCGTCATTGGCGTCATGCTGGTGGCGCTGTTCCTGTTGTGGCTCTACACCGCGCAATCGATCTACACTGGCCTGTTCGGAGACCAGCCGCCGGCCTCGATCGGCGGCTTCATCCGCGACGTGCTGACCACCAGTAAGGGCTGGACGCTGATCCTTGCCGGTAATGCCGCGGGCTTTGTCTTTGCCGTAATCGTGCTGGCCACCACTGTGGTTGCCTTCCCGCTGCTGCTCGACCGCGACGTCGGCGCCGTCTCAGCCATCGAGACCTCGGCCCGGGCGGTGATGGCCAACCCGCTGCAAATGGCGCTGTGGGGCTTGCTGGTCGCCGTGCTTCTGGTGATCGGTTCGATCCCGCTGTTTGCCGGGCTCGCCGTCGTCATGCCGGTGCTCGGCCATGCCACCTGGCATCTCTACCGCAAGGTGGTCGAGCCGGAGCGGGCACAGCAGATAAGGCGACCGATGTAGGCTAGCTCTCAGCGCTGCGCGTCGGTCGCCATCTTCAGCGCAAGAGCCGCCAGCACGGTTCCCATCATCCAGCGCTGGATGACCAGCCACAAGGGCCGTCCGGCGAGAAAGGTGGCGATTGAACCGGCCGTCACCGCGATGACGGCATTGACGCTGAGGCTGATCGAGATCTGTGTCGCGCCGAGCACCAGGAGCTGCGACAGGACGTGACCCTTGCCGGGGCTGATGAACTGCGGCAACAGCGACAGATAGAGCACGGCCACCTTCGGATTGAGCAGATTGGTCATCAGGCCCATGGCGAAAAGCTTGCGCGGCCGGTCCCTCGGCAATTCGCGCACTTCGAATGGCGAGCGTCCGCCCGGCTTCACCGCCTGCCAGGCCAGCCACAGGAGATAGAGCACGCCGGCAAAGCGCAGCGCATCATAGGCGTAGGGCACGGCGAGCAGCAGCGCGGTGATGCCGAATGCCGCCGCCAGTACATAGAAGACAAAGCCGAGCGCCACGCCGCCAAGCGAGATGAGCCCCGCCTTCGGCCCCTGCGACAGGGAACGCGAGATCAAATAGATCATGTTGGGGCCAGGCGTCAGCACCATGCCGAGGCAGACCAGCGCGAAGGCGAGATGATTGGCTGTTTCGGGCATCTGTTCTTCCCCAGCGCGCCGCGAATGGACGCGCGATCCGGCAGGCGGCCAAGATGTGCCTGTCCCGGGAGGCGCGCGCAAGTGCATAGCGGCGCCAGCCGTTGTTCCAGCCAGCCCCCGAAGCCTGAGGATCAGCCGACGATGCGCAGGTTCGACAATTCGTTGCCGATTTCCTTGAAATCGTTCGACAAGCTGGCGCCGGTGGCATTCCAGAACAGTTTTGCCGGCTTGCTCGCGTCCGTTGGATCCTTGCGGAAGCGCGAGTTCGACGAGCAGGATTTCAGCGCCTCGATCGCCTGCTGATCGGCGGTTTTTGTCGTCGACAGGTCGAGCGCCACCGTCATCACCATGATATTGGCTGCCTTGGCGTTGTTGCAAAGCGTCGCCATCTGCTCGTTGAGCGCATTGGTGTAGTTGCCGTTCGAATAGTCGAACTGGCCAATGGCGCTCGATGTGCCCATGAACAGGCGGCCCACCGAAGTGCCGTTGTAGCCTGGGTTGAGATAGCCAAAGGACGCATAGGTCGATTTCGAATCGGCGGGGTCGGAATGGCTGAGCGAGGACGGCGTGTAGTAGGTATTGGCGCCGTCGGTCAGCACGATGACGACCTTGTCGTTGCCTCTCTCGGTTTCCGGGCGGCCTTGCGTGAACGGCTCGCCGCTCGAAACCACCCGCCAACCCCAGGCCATGCCTTCGGGAACATTGGTGCCGCCATCGGGCTTCATCAGGTCGATCGCGGCCTTGATCGCGGTAAGCCCAGTGGTAACGCTGACATCGGTCAGCGGCGTGATCGGGTTGGTGGAGCAGCTGTAGTTCGGCCCGTTGCCGGCGGCCAGCGCCGGCGCATTGATCGGCCTCGGTTGGAAATATTTGGACATGTTGCGCAGCCGGGATTGGCCGGTGCTGCTCGTCGGGTCGTCATTCCACCAGCTGTTGATGGCGCCATAGGTCGTCGGCGCGGCCTCGTCGGGATCCTGGGTGAGCCTCCAATGGTTGCCGGGTTCGTCCGGGGCGAACATCGGCACAAACATCGTCGCCGGATCGCCGACCCCTATGCCGGTGTTCGCCGAGCCGCCGGAAGGCGCCGCGTCGTTGACATTGTAGGGATAAGGCCTGGCCTCGACGCAGCCCTGCCAACTGGCGAACGGGCCATAGGTGTCGATGTAGTCGTATTCGTCGTGGTCGCGTTTGCAGGTGTTGTTCGGGTTGTATTCGTCGCACACCACGCGCTTGCTGTTGACGACACGCTCATGGTTGGTGACGACCTTCATGTCGCGATAGAGCGAAAACCGGGTCAGCATCTGGCCTTCGTCGGTTCCCCATCCGGTGCCGCGCTTGTACCAGATGCCGTTGGTCTGCTGGGCGTATTTGTCGGCTGCGTTCAGCGTCGACCAGTCGAAATTCTCGTTCGATACCGGCGACAGGCCTTCGGTATCCATCCAGGGCGCATTGCCGTTGCCGGGCCCGACATTGACCGAGGCGGCAAACGGCACGAGGCCGAACTGCACCGGCCTGTCGACCTGCTTGATCATCGCCGCCTGCTGGGCCAGCGTGTCGACCAGCTGTTTTGCCGCGGTCTTGAGAAGGTCGATGCGCGTTTGCCCCGAGCCCGTTCCGGTCTTAGTCATCGACCCGGAATTGTCGAGTACCAGGGCGACTTCAAGAGTGTTCTTCAGCCGCACTTCCGAGGTGATGTTGAAGCTGATCCTCTGGTTGGCGTCGGTTTCGGATTTGCCGACGAGCTGGCCGAAGACCGGATAGAAATAGGGCTTGTAGTCCAGCCGCGCGGTCATCTTGAGCAAGCCGCCGCCGGTGGTGTTGCTTGGCAAGGTAACGGTGAGCGTCGTATTGGCGGGATTGATCTTGTTGAGGTTGGCATTGAAGAAGTCGAGCGCATAGGCCCGCAACTGGTCGTCGGTGGCACCCTCCGTCAGCCGGCGCGCCGTGGCGAAGTTTGCGGCATCGAGCGCGTTCGAAACCGCCTGTTTTTCGCGGCTCATCTCGGTGAAGTCGACGGCCATTGCCAGGGTGCCCATCAGCGGAACCATCGCGACGACCGTCATAAGAGCATAGTTGCCGCGCTGGTCGCGGCAGAACTGACGCCAAAGTCCATGCATGTCTTGGAGCGGCCCCCGCCGGCGGATTCTCGATCGACGCCAGCTTTCCACAAAACGCTGAAGGCCGGGTTTGGCAAATCGCTCTATTGCCGGGTCAGCACTTCACCAACCGCTAACCAATCGTGCCTGGCGAAAGCTGGTGACAGGCCGGAATGGTTCGGCTAATCCGAACCGGCTGCGGCGAACCGTCTGTCGTGGCGGTCGCAACGATCATGACTGAAGGAAACGGCATGGCGGATTCGCCTGAAATCATCGGCTCGCTCGAAGACGTGTCGAAGGCCTATTCGGCAATCCTGTGCGACGTCTGGGGGGTGGTCCATAATGGCGAAACGCATTTCCCTGTGGCAGCCTCCGCATTGGCAAGGGCTCGAGAGGCGAAAATCCCCGTCGTCCTGATCACCAATTCGCCGCGCAGAAGTGCCGATGTCGTAGCGCAGATGAACGCGATCGGTGTTCCACCGTCAGCCTACGACCGGGTGGTTACCTCAGGCGACGTGACCCGGGATCTGATCGCCGAAGGGCCGCGCAAGATTTTCCACATCGGCGCCGACCGCGACTTCACCCTCTATGAAGGTCTCGACGTCGAGCTTGTCGAGGAGTTCGAGGCATCCGGCGTCGTCTGCACCGGCCTGTTCGACGACGAGGTCGAGAAGCCCGAGGATTACGCGGAGCTCCTGCGGCGGCTGCGCGCCAGGAACCTGCCTTTCATCTGCGCAAATCCCGACATCGTGGTCGAACGTGGCGAACGCATCATCTGGTGTGCCGGCGCGCTGGCGCGTGACTATGCCCAGCTCGGCGGCCGCACATTGATCGCTGGAAAACCTTACGCGCCGATCTACAATCTCGCGATGAAGGAGGTTGCCGAGATTCTTGGCCAGCCGGTCGAGCGCGGCCAGGTGCTGGCCATCGGCGACGGCATGATGACCGATGTGAAGGGCGCCGCCGACAATGGCTTCGATGTTCTTTATGTCTCCGGCGGTATCCATGCCCGCGACTATGGCGATGCCCTGCAACCGGATCCGGCAAGATTGGCGGGCTTCCTGGAAAAGCATGGCTATGGTCCGGTGGCCGTCATTCCCAGACTTCGGTAGGTGACGATGGCAGCCTTCCAGCGCATCCTGGCAACCGCGCCGCTTCCCGCCGACCTGCGCGGCGGCGTCGTGGCGATCGGCAATTTCGATGGCGTCCATCGCGGCCATCAGGCGGTGCTCGAGCGAGCCTCGGCCGAGGCAGGACGACGCGGCGTGCCGGCCCTGGTGCTGACATTCGAACCGCATCCGCGCAAGATCTTCAGGCCTGATATCCCGTTGTTCGTGCTGACGCCGCCGCCGATGAAGGCGCGGCTGCTGTCGCTGCTGGGCTTTGCCGCACTGGTCGAACAACCGTTCACGCGCGACTTCGCCTCGCTGTCGGCGGAAGCGTTCGTGACGGATGTGCTGGAGACGAACCTCGGCATTACTCACGCCGTGACCGGGTTCGACTTCCATTTCGGCAAGGATCGTCAGGGCGGCCCGGCCTACCTGATGGCGGCCGGCGAGCGTCACGGCTTCGGCGTCACGCTCGTCGACGCCTTCCGGGACGAGGGCGCCGAGGTGGTGTCGTCCAGCCGCATCCGCGGATTGCTGGGCGAGGGTGAGGTGGCTGAAGCCGCCGGTCTGCTCGGCTACCGGTTCACCGTCGAAAGCGAGGTGGTCGGCGGACAGCAGCTTGGCCGCACCCTTGGCTTTCCAACCGCGAATATGAGGCTGTCGGCTGAAGCCGCACTCAAGGAGGGCATCTATGCCGTCCGCTTCCGCCGCGCCGACGGCACGCTTCACGACGGCGTCGCCAGCTTTGGCCGACGCCCGACAGTCGACGACAACGGCGCGCCGCTGCTGGAAACCTTTGTCTTCGATTTCTCCGGCGACCTCTATGGCGAGGTTTGTCAGGTTTCCTTCTTCGGTTTCCTGCGTCCGGAGGTGAAGTTCGAGGGGCTCGACGCGCTGGTCGCGCAGATGAAGCGCGATGAAGCCGAGGCACGCGCGCTGCTTGCCGGCGTCAGGCCGCTCTCCGACCTCGACGCTGCGATGGCATTTTAAGCTACTTCTTCAGTGCCAGGCCAACGGCGATGAAGGTCCAGCCCTGGAAGATCAGATCGATCGCCAGGAACAGACCGAGCACCCACAGGCTGTTGACCGGCCAGCCCATGGCGATGATCAGGCCCGCAAGCGCGGTGATGACACCGGCAGCGACGATCCAGCCCCAGCCGCGTTCCGGCCGATGGCTGTAGCCGACCCAGGCCCTGAGCACCCCTGACGCGACCAGCGCAATCGCCAGCAGGAATGTCAGCACCGCCGAGGCAAGCAACGGATTGCCGAAAGCGAAGAAGCCGGCAACGGCGTACAGCAGTCCGCTGAGCAGCCAGTAGAAGAAGCGGCTCCAGGTCTTGACGCCGAACGCGTGCACGATCTCGATGATGCCCGCCATCAGCATCAGCCATCCCACGACGTATACGGAAGCCACCGTGGCGACGAACAGGTTGGCGAAGGCAATGCCGCCGAAGATGAGCAGCAGCACACCGAGCGCGACAAACCATCCCCATTTTGTCCGTGTCTGTTCGATCGCGATTTTCAGGGCGTCGCCATGCAGGGTCATTGTCGCGGTCTCCATCGAGGGCTGCGGAATACTGCGGATGGAAGGTAATCCGGGCGCGGGCCAACGTCCAGTCGATGACCGGCAGCGGCATCGCGGCAAAGCGCGAGCGTATGTCTCGGGTTTAAATCAAATTTTACCAAACGGCCGTCAAAGCTGTCATCGGTAGTCATATGCGTTGTGTTAGTGGAGTGGCCATGAGTCCGGTCGGAAGAATCTCTCTGGTGTTGGCCGCTGCGGTGCTGGGCGGGGCGGGCGCCGCCAATGCGGGCGAGGGCAGCTGGCTGTCCGGCGACTGGTATCTGACCGTTGGCGCCACCGGCCTGGTCGCGCCCAATTTCGAGGGCGGCAGGAAATACATGCTGAGCGCCCAGCCCATCATCTCATTGGGCAAGGCTGGACCGGCGGCACGCTTTGTCTCGCGCAACGACAACATCTCGCTGGCGCTGGTCGACGATGGCGGTGTCCGCGCCGGCCTGACCGGCAAGTTCCTGTTTTCCCGCGACGATGACAACGCCGATGAGCTGAAGGGCCTGGATCCGGTGCGCTGGGGCGGCGAAGTCGGCGGCTTCTTCGAATTCTATCCGACGGACTGGCTGCGCGCCCGCGCCGAGCTGCGCCACGGCATTCGCGCCCACAACGGCTTTGTCGCCGACATCGCCGCCGATGCCTTCTACGACGTGACGCCGACCGTCAGGATTTCGGGAGGACCGCGTGTTTCCTTCGCCTCGGGCAACTATTTCGACGCCTATTATGGCGTCAACGCGCAGGAAGCGGTGGCCTCCGGCCTGAGCGAATACCATCCCGGTGGCGGGCTGAAATCGACCGGCCTTGGCGGCGCCATAACCTGGAAGGTGACCGAGCCGATGACCGCCAGCCTGTTTGGCGAATATTCGCGCCTGATGGGACCGGCGGCCGATTCCAGCCTGGTCAAGGAGCGTGGCGACCGCAACCAGTTCACGGTCGGCGTGTCGACCACCTACCGCTTCGATTTCACGATGTAGGTGAATCGAACGAGAGACGCTTTATTCCTGCCGTGGCTTCGGCTAAAAGCCCAGCCATGACCAGCTTTTCGCGCCTTTTCGCGATCGCGATACGAATTACAGGCCCGGTGTTCCGGGTGGCCTGAGCGCCGCCGGAGCCGCCGGGAGTTTCTGCGCGCCCCTCGCGCTTTTTTCATAACATGATAGTTCACGCCCGAGCTTGTACGCCCGCCGGGCAATGCACATGGCAGACCAATGACCGATACAACTGAAACGATCGACTATTCCAAGACGCTTTATTTGCCGCAGACGGACTTCCCGATGCGCGCCGGCTTGCCGGAGAAGGAGCCGCTGCTGGTCAAGCGCTGGCAGGACATGGATCTCTACCGCAAGCTGCGCGAGAGCGCTGCCGGCCGCACGAAATACGTGCTGCATGACGGCCCGCCCTACGCCAATGGCAACATCCATATCGGCCATGCGCTGAACAAGATCCTCAAGGACGTCATCACCCGCTCGTTCCAGATGCGCGGTTACGACTCGAACTATGTGCCCGGCTGGGACTGTCACGGCCTGCCGATCGAATGGAAGATCGAGGAGCAGTACCGCGCCAAGGGCAAGAACAAGGACGAGGTGCCGGTCAACGAGTTCCGCAAGGAATGCCGCGAATTCGCCGCGGGTTGGATCACGGTGCAGGGGGCCGAGTTCCAGCGCCTCGGCGTCATCGGCGACTTCAAGAACCCCTATACGACGATGGCTTTCCATGCCGAGTCGCGCATCGCCGGCGAGCTGTTGAAGTTCGCCATGTCGGGCCAGCTCTATCGCGGCTCCAAGCCGGTGATGTGGAGCGTGGTCGAGCGCACGGCGCTGGCCGAGGCCGAGATCGAGTACCACGACTATGAGAGCGACACGATCTGGGTGAAGTTTCCGGTCGCCAGCCTTGTCCGCCCCATTGACGATGGCCAGACCAAGCTGACGGAGGGCGCCCTCGATCTGCTGCAGGCCCACGTCGTCATCTGGACGACGACGCCGTGGACGATCCCAGGCAACCGCGCCGTCAACTATTCGCCGCGTATAAATTATGGCCTCTACGAGGTCACGGCAGCCGAGAACGCGTTCGGCCCGCAGCCGGGCGAAAAGCTGATCCTTGCCGACGCACTGGCCGAAGACTCCTCGGCCAAGGCCAAGGTCACCTTGAATCGTCTCCGCAGCGTCTCGGCGCAAGAGCTTGGAAGCCTTACGCTTTCACATCCGCTCAAGGGCTTGGGCGGCGGCTACGAATTTGCCGTTCCGATGCTCGCCGGTGACCATGTCACCGACGATGCCGGCACCGGCTTCGTCCACACCGCGCCCGGACACGGCCGCGAGGACTTTGACGCCTGGATGGACGCGGCGGTGGATCTGCGTGCACGCGGCATCGATCCCGCCATCCCGTTCACCGTCGACGATGGCGGCTTCTTCACCAAGGACGCGCCGGGTTTCGGACCGGACCGCGAGGGTGGGCCGGCGCGCGTCATCGACGACAACGGCAAGAAGGGCAACGCCAACCAGGCCGTCATCGACGAGCTGATCAAACGCAACGCGCTGTTCGCGCGTGGCCGGCTGAAGCACAGCTATCCGCATTCATGGCGGTCCAAAAAACCGATCATCTTCCGCAACACGCCGCAATGGTTCGTCTATATGGACAAGGACCTCGGCGACGGCTCGACGTTGCGCAGCCGGGCGCTCAAGGCCATCGACGACACCCGTTTCGTGCCCGCCGCCGGCCAGAACCGCATCCGCGCCATGATCGAGGAGCGCCCGGACTGGGTGCTGTCGCGTCAGCGCGCCTGGGGCGTGCCGATCGCCGTCTTCGCCGATGTCGACGGCAATGTGCTGAAGGACGAAGCGGTCAACCAGCGCATCATGGACGCCTTCGAGAAGGAGGGCGCCGACGCCTGGTTCGCCGCTGGCGCCAAGGAGCGTTTCCTTGGCAATCACGATGCCTCCAAATGGAAGCAGGTGATGGACATCCTCGACGTCTGGTTCGATTCGGGCTCGACGCATGTCTTCACGCTGGAGGATCGCCCTGACCTGAAATGGCCGGCCGACGTCTATCTCGAAGGCTCCGACCAGCATCGCGGCTGGTTCCATTCCTCGCTGCTGGAAAGCTGCGGCACCAGGGGCAGGGCGCCTTACGATACTGTCGTCACCCATGGTTTCACCATGGATGAGGATGGCCGCAAGATGTCGAAGTCGCTCGGCAACACCGTGGTGCCGCAGGACGTCATCAAGCAGTCGGGCGCCGATATCCTGCGTCTGTGGGTGGTGACGACCGACTACTGGGAGGACCAGCGGCTCGGCAAGAACGTGCTGCAGACCAACATCGATGCCTACCGCAAGCTGCGCAACACCATCCGCTGGATGCTCGGCACGCTCGCCCATGACGATGGCGAAGAGGTGCCGTTGGAGAAGATGCCGGAGCTGGAGCGGCTGATGCTGCACCGGCTGGCCGAGCTCGATGAGGTCGTGCGCTCGGGCTACGACGCCTTCGAATTCAAGCGCATCACCCGCATGCTGCTCGATTTCATGGTGGTCGAGCTGTCGGCGTTCTATTTCGACATCCGCAAGGACGCGCTCTACTGCGACGCGCCGTCGAGCCTGAAGCGCAAGGCTTCGGTGCAGGTGGTGCGCCATCTCTTCGATTGCCTGGTGAAATGGCTGGCGCCGATGCTGCCCTTCACCATGGAGGAGGCCTGGCTCGATCGTCATCCCGACGCGGTCTCGGTGCATCTCGACCAGTTCCCGCAAATCCCGGCGGACTGGAAGAACGAGGCGTTGGCGGAAAAGTGGCGCCAGGTGCGGCAGGTGCGGCGCGTCGTTACCGGCGCGCTGGAGATCGCGCGCGCCCAGAAGGTGATCGGATCGTCGCTGGAAGCGGTGCCGGTCGTCACCATCAACGATGCAGCGCTCGAAGCGGCGATTTCAGATGTCGACATGGCCGAGATGGCGATCACCAGCGATCTGGTTATCGCGCATGGCGAGGCACCGGCTGGTGCCTTCGCGATCGACGACGTCAGGGGTGTCGCCGTGGTGGTCGAGAAGGCCGAGGATCGCGGCCTGTTAAAATGCGCACGCTCATGGCGCTACACCGCCGATGTCGGCCAGGATCCGGAATTCCCGGATGTTTCGGCCAGGGACGCGGCGGTGCTGCATGAATTGAAGGCGCTTGGCCGGCTTTGACAGGCCGGCCGGCCAGCTTGATCGGTGCACAAATGCCACGCCGGGCGGGTGAAAACCGCCCGCGCGTTGCCCTTAACGAGTGGTTGAGGTAAACACGCGAAACTCCGGAAGACAAATTGTCGCCGGATTTCCGTCGCAAGTGCTTGGACGATGGGGACCGGCCACGAGGCTGGTGGCAATCGAGAGGCTGTCTAGAGTGGGACTTTTTGGCATGACCGAGAGATATAATGCGCGCCTGGCGCTGCTGGCGCCGCTTGTCGCGTCGGGCCTCGCTTTGTCCGGCTGCATGGGCTCTCCGACCTACGGCACCGACAAGACCGCCGGCGAACAGCTGGCCGGCGATATTTCAGGCGCCTTTTCATTTGCGCCGAAGCGCAAGGAACAGATCGACTACAAGCCGCGTCCGACGCTTGTAAAGCCGGCGCCCGGCCAGAAGGAAGCGCTGCCGGCCCCGCAGGACAGCAT